>JAATFW010000135.1 GCA_015654985.1 Sphingobacteriales bacterium
CAGTGTTTTGTTCCTGTTATTGGGTTGCGGGTATTAATAGACAGGCATATTCGGGTCGAACTTCTCCTTCCATGCCAGGATGCCCCCTTCCAGGTTGTAGAGGTTTTCGTACCCTAACTGCTGTTCGAGCTGCATAATAGCGGCAGCGCTGCGTTTACCGCTGCGGCACTGAACGATCACGGGTTTTTCTGTATCAATCTTGTCAGATTCAATAAGTACTCCCGACAGGGGAATATTTTCACCTCCCAGGTTTGATACTTCGTATTCAAAAGGCTCACGAACATCAATTAACTGAAAATCCTCCCCGTTATCTATTTTTTGTTTTAATTCTTCTACGGTTATTTCTTTCATAATCTGAATTTTGAATTCAAACAAAGATAAAAATGTTTTATATGCAATTTTACAGAAACAG
Organism: Sphingobacteriales bacterium; assembly: GCA_015654985.1. Classification (GTDB taxonomy): domain Bacteria; phylum Bacteroidota; class Bacteroidia; order Sphingobacteriales; family Sphingobacteriaceae; genus Arcticibacter. The sequence goes on from JAATFW010000135.1 coordinate 413, forward strand.
CATATAAAACATTTTTATCGATCTCTCATCTTCCTTTACAGAACAGTTTTATTGATGAAATATATGAAATATCATCCAGCAGCTATCTGCTTTAAGCCATCAGCGGTTTGTAAAAAATGCAGTAACCGGTATTCCCGCTTTTGATCAGCTCCCGTATAAATGTTAAAATTACCTTCGCTTATCAGGTTAATATCCCCTGCCGGGGCTGTTAAAATATTTTTATGGTGTAACAACTTGCCCTGCCGCTCGTTTTAATAGAGGTTAATTGTAATTGATGAAGAAGATTAATAATTTTTTCTGGTTTTGCTCCGGGGTACATGCGGAAACACTCAGGAAGTTTCCTACTGAACATAACAAGTTTGTGGGGATTGGGGCTACCATTTTTTTTACAGCACTTTTTGCCACCCTTTCAGGGGGATATGCCATGTATTTTGTTTTTGCCGGAAGCAGTACTGCTGTTTTTTTCGCGATACTGTTCGGGCTTTTGTGGGGCCTTGCAATTTTTAATATGGACCGCTATATCGTATCAAGCATCAATAAGAACGGATCCACAAACAGACAGATCTTACAGGCTACGCCCCGGATCCTGCTGGCAATTATGATCGGTATTGTTATATCGCGGCCACTGGAACTTAAGATCTTTGATAAAGAGATCAGGCAGAAGCTTAAAACTACTTATCTTAACGGACAGCGGTCGAAGATCGACACGCTGAATCATACCTTTGCAAACAAATATGGTTCTGAATTAACAAAGCTTAAAGAACTTAAAGCGGAGAAGGATTCTCTTGAAAAAGATATTAACCGCTCGCGGTATGTTCTGAACCAGGAGATCTTTGGCGATAAAACGAACCAGACTTCCGGAAAGGAGGGCTATGGTACGTATGCCAAACAAAAAGAGGCGGTGCTGAATCAGAAAGCAGGAAGGCTTCAGTCGGTATTGTCTTAAATTAACGAAATGGAAAATTACGTCAGCCGGCGTAAGGACCTCGACGGGCTTACCAGCGAAAGAATGTTCAGCGGAAAGCAGCTTGACAGCCTTTCGAACTTTGCCGGGTTTGCCGACAGGAACTGGGCCCTGGGCCAGCTAAGCTTTAATGCAGACGGCAGCCGCGATGTGGGGACTTATCTTGCCATTTCTTTTATCGGCCTGTTATTTATCCTTTTTGAGTGCCTGCCTGTGTTTGTCAAGCTGATGAGTGATAAAGGGCCTTATGATATTGCCCTTCAGAACATTGAAGAGTCGGCAGTTTATGGGTCGTATAAGAATAAAGATTATGATATCGCTGTAACCGACGGCATACAGGATACCAGGGTAGAGACCGAGATTGATAAACAAAAAAAGATTATCAGGGGGAAATCGCTGAAAGAGGTTGAGGACTATGATTTTGGTTAAAAATACTGGCTGCAGTGATTTCCTATAAAGGTTTCCGCATGATATAATCATTCATGAAGAAGTGATAATAGGGAATATCATCTTCCCTGAACAGTTCAAATCCTGATTTTTTATAAAAACCGAAGGCGGGGTTATTGCGGTTTACATTAAGCTCCAGTATTCTCCCGCCTTTTTTCCTGGCGTCGTTCTCAACAAAGGAAATCAGTTTTCTTCCCGTACCTCTTCCCTGCTCAGATGGGGAAATGTAAATTTTATGAAGTTTAAATACCTGCTCTTCCCGGCAGGTAAGCGCCCATGATGCAAAAGCAACGGCCTTACCGTCCCTTTCGGCAACGAGAAAGAGGTTCCCTTCTTCAAACTGAAGCTTTAAGGCTTCTTCGGAATACATTTTATCTAACATAAAACTGATCTGTTCTGCAGATAAGATGCTTTCATAGGTTGGCCACCATACCTCATGTGCCAGTTTATGAATAACCGGAATATCGTTAAGGACTGCGATCCTGATCGTCATGCTGCAAAGATAAAAGGTTGTCTTTTTTACTTCAAAGGTCCTCGGCGATAAATATAAAAGGCTGGTCGAATGTAAGGGTATAAAAGCCTTCTTTCTCTGTTTCGTACAGGTGATCGTTAATCCTGACCAGTCCCTGGGTATTAAAATGTTTTTCTTTTGAAAGGACCTCGATCCGTTCGCCTGCTGTCTTCCATTTGCTGAAACCCGGTTTTGCTGCAAAAATTCTTTTTGAAGGAGTAAGGATAACCAGGTTGATCCGGTCGGCAAACAAGGCATAATCTTTTACCCTGAAGCTGTTTGTGATAATGTTTACTGCGTGATACTGCTCGCCTGCCAGGTATTTCAGGGCGTCCTGCAGGGGCGAATCGCCGGTATGTATAACGAATGTTTTATGCTGTAAAGGGGTGGAGATACTTTTCGATATCACCCCGTCTATTTTTATGCCTAAAGAGTCGACTGTATCATAGAGCGGTTCTGTTACCAGGACTGTTGGGCTCCACTCGAGCAACTGTCCGAGATTTTCATAATTGAAGCCCTCCAGATCGATGATCAGTAAAGCTGGTTCCTGCTTTTCGCGTACTATATGGTGAGAGGACATCTGGGGGTAAAAGCTTAAAGGTGAAAGCCTAAAGGTAAGGATAAGCTTTTACTTCAGTAAACCTTTCTGTAAATTTCCTTAATGGCTGCCGCCGGATCTCCGGCCAGGTTTACTGCTGCTGAAACGGCAATGCCGTATACTCCGGTTTCCAGGATGGGGTCCACATCGTTTATGGTGATGCCGCCTACAGCCAGGATGGGGATCTTAATACCCTTCTGCAGCATTTTTCCGGTGATCAGCCTGTATCCCTCCGTGCCGAGCAGGGGATAATCGTTGGGCTTGGTATATGTAAGGGCGAAGGGCCCGCAGCCAATATAATCCACTGCATTACTCTCTGAGATGCGCAAAATATCATCGAATGAATTGGCTGAAGCCCCGAGGGTTTTATCAGGCCCTATCTGCTGCCTGATAGAGCCAAAATCAGCCTGCATATCTTCAATATGTACTCCCTGGATGTCGGCCTTGTCTAAAAGATGGTAATGATCTGTGATGATAAGGGTTGCGCCCCAATCATCACAGATAGCGGCAATCAGGCCCGCCTCTTCTAAAAGATCTGTTTCATTTTTGCTGAAACAGCGGTACTGGATCCAGTTGGCACCTGCTTCGCAGGCGAGCTGTGCCTGTTCTGTATGGCTGCGGCCCGGCAGGTCCTGCGTGAGGTAATGAAACTTTGAAACGTATTTGTTCACTGCAGCTTATTTCAATGATTCTGTAACAGCCTGCCCGATATTGCCGTTAGGCGCCTGTATATGGAGCAGGGCTGATATCGTTGGGGCAATATCTGTTATATTGGTTGACCGGTTGGTACTGCCGTGTTTAATGCCCCAGCCCATCAGTACAAAGGGGATGTGGGTATCATAAGGGTTCCAGGTACCGTGGTTCGTTCCTACCGGCGATCCGCTAAAGAAACCGGGCTGGGTTACGATCTGCACTACCCCGCTTCTTGAACGGTTATATCCATTGATGATCCGCTTTTTTAATGCGTCGGGAATGGTAGCTTCAGCTATTTTATCGATGTCGGCAACATAGGCAATATCATCACGTTGTTTCAGGAAACCGACACAGGCGCTTCGTATTGCCTCTTCATTAAGTTTGTTTTTCTTTATCAGGGGGTTGTTAAGGGTTATCTGGTAATTGCTTAAGCTCAGCACAAGCCCCGGTTGGCTGAATTCCTTATTCAGGTAATCATTCAGGTCTTTTTGTACCGCTCCTGAAGGAAAAATACCTGCAGGGATGTTATGATCTGTCAGAAAAGTAGGGTTATGGGCAGCACCGTGATCTGCAGTAAGGAATACCGTATAATTTCCGGCCCCTAATTTTCCGTCAAGGAAACTAAGGAAGGCCGCCAGGTCTTTGTCGAGACGAAGATAGGTGTCCTCTGTTTCTATGGCATTGGGGCCAAAGCGGTGTCCCATGTAATCGGTAGAGGAAAAGCTTACCGCAAGAAAGTCGGGAACTTCATGCAGTCCCAGTTTTTCATTTTCTACTGCGGCTTTTGCCAGGTCGAAAGTGAGTGAGTTTCCGTAGGGGGTGGTTCGGATAATGCCGAAATCTTTCGCCATCATCGCTGAGGTCTGAACGGGGAATACCGGGGCATTGGTCCCGCTGAATTTACCTTCATAAGGCTTATCATCTTCTGTGCTCTGAACGTACGTATTTATGGGATAAAGGGTATTCCAGTTCTGTTTCAGATATTTCTCAGGAAGTTTCTGCTGGTTAAACTTTTTAACCCATTCAGGCAGGTCTTTCATATAGTAAGTGCTGCTGATCCAGTTTCCTGTGGCGTCATCAAACCAGTAAGCTGCATTTGCAGAGTGGCCGGCCGGCAAGATCCCGCCACGGTCTTTAAGTGCAATGCCAATTACTTTTGAGCGGAAGTTGGTAGCGAGCCTCAGTTCGTCGGTAACGGTTGAAACCAGCAGGTTTTTTGGCGACATCTGGCCTGCTTTTGACGTGCTGCCTAATGTTTGTACAGAGGTGTCGCCGGCACAATACATCGTGCTGCCGCTTTTCTGGTCGATAAAGTCGTTGCCGGCAATACCGTGAATGGAGGGTATAGAACCGGTATAGATCGAAGAGTGGCCAATTGCAGTTACTGTTGGTATATAGTCTATATTCGTATTCTCACATGTAAACCCCTCTTTTAACAGACGCTTAAATCCGCCTTCGGCGTAGCGGTCGTAATACCTGTAAAGATAATCCCATCGCATCTGGTCGACAACGATCCCGACTACAAGTTTGGGGCGGGGGACAGAGGTTGACAATGGCTGTTTCTTTTGCCGGGCAAAGGAAGAAATGCTTAATGCCGTTAATGCTAAAGCGGTAAGAAGTATGTGTTTGATCTTCATGATGCGCTAAAGATAGTTACAAATATGGACTGAAAGACCAGATTTTATGTGATTTTTTTGTTAGAGTCTGCAGATATAAAATAATAAAAAGGCATCCGGCGCCCCCTTAAACGCATTCCGGATCCCTTTTAATTAGAATTTTAAATTTAATGAAAGCATATAATTACGGGTGGCCTGGGGAAAATAATAGTTCTCACCATAGACATAACCGTTAGTGCTGTATAGCTTATCAAATACATTATTAACGGAAAATGTAATGCCGGCATTTTTGACCGCACCGGCAGATATATTGTACCTGAACCTGAGGTCGTTCACAAAAAAAGCGTCGATCTGATGGGCACTTTGAGAGGTATTATCAAGGTATTGCCTGCTTACGTATTTACTTAAGAAGGCAACTTCTCCGTTTTTAAGCGGTTGAAAAGCTAACTCGCTTGAACCGATAAATGATGGCGAAAATGCAATGGAAGGACTTTTATAGACATTGAGCACTTCATCGTCGTAATATTCTGTAAAATTTTTAATCCTGTTCCTGCTTAGTGCTGCTGTTGCTTTCCATGATAAACTGTTAATGATCTGCCATCCTGCATCCAATTCGGCCCCGATACGGTAACTGTCGGGTACGTTTTGCCTGGTATATTCGCCAACATCGTTGATCTTGCCGGTCAATATAAGCTGATCTTTGTAAAACATTCCAAAAACGTTCAGCCCGGCCTGGTAGTTAGGGCCTTTAATGCGGTATCCTGCTTCAATATCTTTGAGATTCTCTGCCTTCGGACGGCTTGCCGGGGTAGACTCGGTATAATCATCCCTGTTTGGCTCTTTGTTCCCTACAGCAAAAGATGCATAAACATTGCTGTTTTCATTAAGGGAAAGGGTAAGCCCGATCTTGGGGTTGAAGAAGTTAAGATTATCTTTTTGCTGTACGTTATTCAGGTTGCGGTCGAAACCGAGGAACGAATAGCCTATCCTTCTGTACTGAAGATCGGCATAAATATTCAGGTTATTTAGCTGGTAGCCTGCCTTGAGATAGGTATTGAAGTCGGTTTTGACGGCGTCATCGTCGTAATACCGTCTTTTGAGACTTTGATAGTCGCCGCTCAGATCAGCATAAGGCACCTCTGCCCACACTACTTCGCCAAAATGGCTGCCGCGGTACTCATTATAGGCCCCTCCTAAAGTAAAAGTAAGATCATTTGAAGGCTTGTAATCTGCTGAGTAGGTAAACCCGTAAAAATTGTTGTCAAGCCAGCGCCGCCTCACCAGGTTGCTGGTTTCGATGGCTGAGCCGTTTATTATAACCGGTTCGATGTTGTAGTCTTTCAAAGAGTCGGCTTCCTGGAACTCCTCGTAATAACCGCGGCCATAGGTGTAATGCAGGGCGGTATTAAAAGAGAGTTTATTGCTGAAGGAGTGGGTGTAAAAAAGCTGGTAATGATCCTGGGTGTAATTATCGGTCTGATCTTCGTAAGTAAAGCTGTTATAGGTACGGTCGGTGGCAAGCAGCGATTCGGGCACCCCGTTCCATGCCTGGTAGGTTTTTTCAGTTCCTGAAAAGACATTTGCCCGGATAATATCTTTTTTCCCGTAATAGGCGCCTGTAAGAAAATACGATTTAAGACCGGAAGATGCCCGGTCGATATATCCGTCGGACTTTATCCTCGACAGGCGGGCATCGAATGTAAATTTATTATTGATCAGCCCGGTACCCACATTGACGGTATTTTTCCAGGTGTCGAAAGATCCGTACGAATTGTTAAGTTCTGCGTAGGCCGAATCGCGCCGGGTAGTGGTTTGTATATTAATACTTCCGCCAAAAGCGCCGGCACCGTTTGTAGAAGTGCCCACGCCCCGCTGTACCTGGATGTTGTCTACCGAGGAAGCGAAGTCTGGCAGGTTGACGAAAAATGAACCCTGGCTCTCGGCGTCGTTCAGCGGAATCCCGTTTAACGTTACATTAACGCGGGTGGCATCGCTGCCGCGGATCCTGATCCCGGTATAGCCAATGCCGGTACCGGCGTCGGAGCTGACCACAACAGAAGGGGTTTGGTTGAGTAAATAGGGCAGGTCCTGCCCGGTATTATTCTTTTCGATCTCCTGCCTGCTGAGGTTCCTGAAGGTGGTGGCCGAATTGTCGTTTGCCCGGGTAGACCTTACAATGACCTCGTCTGTTATAAAACTGTTTCGTTCGAGCGCTGCATTCAGGGTTTCATTTGAGTTTATGCGGATTGTTTTAGTAAAGCCGGCATAGCCAATATACCGGATCCTGACGGTATAATTTCCCGGCTTGATGTTGTTGATGGCGAATTCGCCATTGGCATTACTGATTGCCGATTGGTTATTGGTACTGATACTTGCACCCGGAAGCGGGTGCCCGGAATTCCGGTCCGTAATTTTTCCATTAAGAACGAATTGTGCTGATACAATGCATGGGATCAGCGTCGCCAGAAGGGCGAACAGATAGAATTTTCTCACTTTAAATTTTTAATTCAGTTAAACATACTGCATGCAAGGGTTACATGCATTTTTAACTTTTTACCATTCCCTACGCCGGCATTATCCGGATCAGGTGCCCGACCTGAAGCTTCGGCTTTTAATCCTTAACTTCTGTCGGCGGGTATAATCTCAGCCTTTTTTTGTGTCGGAGAATGACAGATAAATCTGCATCTCTCAAACAAGGCACCCCCTTAAGACAGGGCAAATGTAAATAAATAAAGTTTAAAAACCATATAGCTAAACTCCATTTTGAATTCGCTATAATTCTCCTTAAGTTTATCCCCTTTTAGCTTACAGGTTTAAAACTTTACTAAGCCGTTTACCAAATGTTGCGTGTTGATAATTCAAAACCATATAAAGTAGTTTATTCCTTATGCAGGCATGAGTACCTGGGATTTTTAATTGAACCGCATGTTGTTCAGCTAAATCCTGACGGTGATTTTTCCCTCACCCACCAACGGCTTTTTACGAATACGGCAAGAGAATTTTCTTCAGGATTTGATGAAACTGATTTCAAACTGATCAAACTGCTGGAAGAGACGGAGCAGGGCCACATCATTAAACGCTACTATAAAAAAGCGATCAGGCCTATGGAGTTTTTCAGCAAGATATATGATGAAAAGCTTCATCATATCATCCGGCCTAAAATTGAAAAAAGGATTATAGAAGCCCTTAAGCTGCTTGAGAATAAAGAAATTTATTTAATGAGCAAAGAAGGGTGGCCTGTAGAACGCCCTCTTGCCATTGCAGAAGAGGCCGCTACGGTTCTTTTCCATTTCAGGAAAAACGAAGAGGAAACCCGCTATTTCCCTACCATAAAATATAAGGGGATCCGGATCGAGTTCATGTTTAAAGATGCCCAGATTATCTGCAATGAGCCGGCATGGCTTCTTCTTGAAGATGTTCTTTATTTTTTTGAAGACGATATTGAAGGAAAAAAACTTCAGCCATTTCTGAATAAACGGTACATTTCTATTCCCAAGACAGCAGAAAAAACCTATTTCGAACGTTTTGTAGCGCCCCTGATCGAAAAGCATCATGTATATGCCGAAGGGTTTGAAATCAATACAGAAAAGTTTGAGGCGATACCTGTGCTGAAAGTGATCTTTGTTCCCGGGGGCATTTCTCAGATCCAGCTTTATTTCAGGTACGGCAATTATGTGTTTGCTGCGGGCAGCGATAAAAAGGTGTCGGTAAAGATGGAAAAGGATAAGGACCATTATATTTTCCACCGCATTAAACGTTTAGCGGAAAAGGAAAAGGCCCGGCTTGAAGAGCTTAACGCTATGGGGCTTAAAACCATAAGTTCTTTGTTTATCCATCTTGAGGCAAAAAGGGAAACAGAAGAGGCAAACCAATCGTTCAATGTTATTAACTGGCTCAACAGGCATCATAGCGAACTCACTTCAAAAGGGTTTATTATAGAACAGCCTGACGGGAGCAAACGTTTTCTTTTTGGCCAGAGCACCATTAACCTGGAATTTCAGGAACATAACGACTGGTTCGATCTGAAGGCTGTAGTCCGTTTTGGTCCTTATGAGATTCCTTTTATAGACCTCCGGCATCATATTTTAAACCGGATCCATGAGTTTCCACTCCCTTCGGGCGAGATTGCCATCATCCCTGAGGAATGGTTTTCGCAATATGGCAATCTTCTGAGCTTTACAGAAAAAAATCATGGGGAGCTGAGACTTAAAAAACATCATATCGGACTGATCTCTGATTTTGCAGGCAGCGAGCTGGCGTCTGTAACAATTGATCGTAAGCTGCAGAAGCTTTCTGATTTTAATGAAATTGAAGACACCCCTGTTCCTGTTAATTTTAACGGAATACTTCGCCCTTACCAGAAAGCCGGATATAACTGGTTCCATTTTTTAAGAAAATATAATTTTGGAGGATGCCTGGCAGATGATATGGGACTGGGGAAAACGGTGCAGACGCTGGCTCTGCTTCAAAAAATAAAGGAAGACAATACAGCATCGGGCCAGAGCTCAACCTCTCTGATAATTATGCCTACTTCGCTCATTTATAACTGGTTGAATGAAGCCGGGAAATTTGCCCCTGAACTCAGGATCCTGGTACATACCGGAAGTTTCAGGAATAAAGAGGTAGAGCGGTTTCTTCAGTACGATGTGGTTTTTACAACTTATGGCATAACACGCGTGGATGCGGAATTAATGGAGCACCTTTACTTCAATTATATTATTCTTGACGAGAGCCAGAACATTAAAAACCCCGATTCAAAAGCATATAAATCGGTGAAGATCCTGAAATCAAAACATAAGCTGGTTTTAAGCGGTACCCCTGTTGAAAATTCTATAAACGATCTGTGGACACAAATGTCGTTCATCAATCCCGGTCTTTTGGGAGGGCAGCATTTTTTTCAGAATAACTTCGTTACCCCTATTGAGAAGAAGAAGGATGAGGAGAAGGCCCGGAAACTGCAGGCTATTATTAAACCTTTTGTTCTGCGCCGGACCAAAGGACAGGTGGCGAAAGAACTTCCTGAAAAAACCGAACAGTTGTTCTATTGCAGTATGTGCGATGACCAGGCAGAATATTACGAAAAGGTTAAATCTGAATATCGTAATGAACTTCTGAGAACCCTTGAGGACGGCACCTTTGTACGGTCGCAGATCCAGGTGCTTCAGGGCCTGACGAAGCTCCGGCAGATTGCCAATCACCCCCGGATGGTTGATACCGGCTATGATGGCGAATCGGGCAAATTCGAGAATGTGATCCACACGCTTGAAAATGTTCTGGCCGAAGGCCATAAGGTGCTAGTGTTTTCGCAGTTCGTTAAGCAACTGGACATCTACCGGGAATATCTCGGCAATGCCCGGATCCCTTATACATACCTTGACGGGGGAACAAAGAACCGGGGAGAAGTTGTAGAAGAATTCCAAAATAATAATGAGATCAAACTTTTTCTTATCTCTTTAAAGGCGGGAGGGGTAGGCCTTAACCTTACTGAGGCCGACTATGTGTTCATGCTCGACCCCTGGTGGAACCCGGCTGTAGAGCAGCAGGCTGTGGACCGGACACACCGCATCGGGCAGACTAAAAATGTGTTTATCTATAAATTTATCACCAAGGATAGTGTTGAGGAAAAGATCCTGGCGCTTCAGAACAGGAAACGGTCTGTTGCCGAATCGCTGATCACTACTGAAGAAAACTTTGTAAAGTCGCTTACTGCGGAGGATATCAGGGAGATCTTAAACTAAATAAGTTGTATATTCTTCTCTTGATATCAATCCTGCTCCCATACCTGCAAGATGTTCGCTATAGACCTGGCAGTCTATCAGCCGGTACTTTTTGTTTTGGCAAAGCCAGATGAGCGCTGCTTTAGAGGCATTGCTGACATGGCTGAACATACTCTCTCCGCAGAAGACCGCGTTCATTCCAATCCCGTATAGTCCGCCTGCAAGTTTTCCATCCTTCCATGCCTCGATGGAATGTGCATGTCCCATTTCATGAAGACGGATGTATGCCTTCTGCATTTCACCGGTGATCCAGGTGCCGTCCTGGCCCTTTCTTTCTGCCATGGCGCAGGCTTTGATCACTTCAGGAAATGCGGTATCTTCTGTGATGGTAAATACACCGGATTTAAGGGTATGCTTCATGCTTTTTGAGATCTTTATTTTTTCGGGGAAAAGCACAAAGCGTTCATGAGGCGAATACCATAAAACGGGTGTTTCATCTGAGTACCAGGGAAAAATTCCCATCCTGTATGCCAGGAGTAATCGTTCTGTAGAAAGGTTGCCTCCTACAGCCAGCAGGCCGTCGTCTTCGGCAAGATTGGGAGGGGGAAAAGTAGTATCGTCGTCGGTAATAGAGAAGATCATAATTTATTACCTGCAATTTATTTCTATCAGCTTATCGGCTTTGTTACTGCCGATCTTCCTGATAAACTGAAGGTCTTCACAGGCGCCTTCTTTGTCGCCCTGTTTTAATTTATGCTGCGCCTGTTTTATCACTCTGGAGATGTACTCATCATTATATCCGAGCTGTTCTTTCAGCTGCGATATTTTTTGTTCGTCTTCGGGGCTATATTTTCCGCTCTGTTTTTTCTCGTAAAAATTGGTGATCGCTCCCGTCAGTTCTTCCTGCGCGCGGTATGCGTTGATGGCTTCCCGGATTTCGCGGTCTGAACGGCTGGTGCAGTTATATTCTCTGAGGGAAAAATTAATGGGTATAACAAGGGCGCTGGTGGTGTCGAACGAAGCCGGAACAAGCCATTTACCGGAAGTAAGGCGTATGATGCGCAGGGCTTCGTCATCCAGGTCTATGCCATAGCCTTTCTGTACTTTTGAGTCGAATACCCTGCCTTTCTTTGTTAGTTTAAAACTGACCTGGATGGTTCCCTGGATGCAGTTTTGTTTGGAATATTCCGGATAGATAAGACTCTCTGAGACGAAGCTTTCGAGCCCTCTTTTACCTCCTTTGAAAACGGGCACCTCATCCATGTTAAAAGAAGAGAAAACGGGTATCAGCAATATCAGTATCCGGCTAAGCATCATTGTTATATATAACGAAACAACAACGGTTTTATTGAAAAGTGTGGTAAAGAATTATACCAAAAACTGTTAAGCTTAAAACAGGTAAAAATAATTATAGACGAAGTGTGTCGCTGCCCCCAGGGTAACGAATACATGCCATATCTCATGAGAGTGGAAATATTTGCCCAGGGGC
>JAATFW010000244.1 GCA_015654985.1 Sphingobacteriales bacterium
AAATAGGGTTTTTGCCCTGGCAGATGGATGATTATGAAGAAATTCGGCAATAGCCCAGGCTATAGAAATCCCGTCATAAGTAGACGTTCCCCTCCCTATCTCATCCAGAAGGATCAGGCTTCTGTCGGAAATATTGTTCAGGATGCTCGCCGTTTCGTTCATTTCAACCATGAAAGTGGACTCTCCCGAAGATAAGTTGTCAGAAGCCCCAACCCTGGTGAATATTTTATCCACTAAACCTATTCTGGCCTCTTTAGCGGGAACAAAACATCCCATTTGCGCCATCAGGACGATCAGTCCGCTCTGGCGCAGCAGCGCCGATTTACCGGCCATATTCGGACCTGTAATAATGATGATCTGCTGGCTTTCGCTGTCGAGGTAAACATCATTGGTAATATAATCTTCTCCGGCAGGCAAATGCTTTTCGATAACAGGATGGCGCCCTCCCTTAATATCCAGCACGTTATCTTCTGATATCAGGGGTTTAACGTAAAAGTTCTTTATCGCTGCCGTGGCAAACGACAGCAATACATCAAGTTGGGCAGTGAGATGGGCATTTAATTGTATCGGCTTTATATATTCAGAGAGGGCATATACCAGCTCGTTATAAAGCCGCGTCTCGATGGTATAGATCTTTTCCTCTGCGCCGAGTATCTGCTCTTCATATTCCTTAAGTTCGGGAGTTATGTAGCGTTCGGCGTTGACCAGCGTTTGCTTACGGATCCACTCCGCCGGGACTTTATCTTTATGTGAGTTGGTAACTTCAAGATAATAGCCAAAAACATTGTTGAAGGCCACCTTCAGGGAAGGGATTCCGGTAATTTCTGCTTCTCTTTTCTGAATTTCAACCAGGTAATCTTTACCGCCAAAAGCAATTTTACGGAGGCGGTCCAGTTCCTCATGAACTCCTCCGGCAATTACCCCTCCCTTTGCTACCATAACCGGAGGTTCAGGCTGCAGTTCCTTTTCAATTTTTTCCCTGACAAGAACACAGGGATTTAACTGTTCGCCTATCGTCTTTAAAGCCTCATTCTCAGCAGATGCACAACAGTTCCTGATGCTTTCTATTGAATACAATGCCCGTTTTAACTGGCATACTTCCCTTGGATTAGCCCGCTGGAGCCCTATTTTTGAGATCAGACGTTCAAGATCGCCAACCTGCCTGATCTCCTGGATAAGCTTTTCTCTTAGCTCTTCATTATTTACAAGAAACTCTACGATGTTCAGTCTGTCTTCAACTGGTTTACGCTCTTTCAGGGGCATTACAATCCAGCGCCTGAGCATGCGGGCGCCCATGGGCGAACAGGTTTGATCGAGCACGTCTACCAGCGTGGCCCCGTTTTCATTAGAAGAACCGATCAGCTCCAGGTTGCGGATCGTAAAGCGGTCGAGCCACATATAACGTTCTTCCTCGATTCTCGAAACGGAGGAGATATGCTGAAGGTTACGGTGTTCTGTTTCATTGAGGTAGTGGAGAACAACCCCGGCTGCAGTGAGGGCAAGGGGTAAGCGTTCTATCCCAAAGCCTTTCATCGACTTTACTTCAAAATGCTTCAAAAGACATTCAGAAGCATAATCCCCGGTATAAGGCCACTCATCCAGTGTGTAGGTATAAAAACGGTCGCCAAAGCTTTCCGTAAATTCTTTATAACGGCTTTTAGGGAGAATAACTTCGCTCGGTTTAAAACTCTGAAGCAGTTTATCGATATACTCAGTGCTGCCCTGTGCAACCTGAAATTCGCCGGTAGAAATATCCACAAAGGCAACACCGACGGTATTTTTCTCAAAGAAAAGCGAAGCAAGATAATTATTCGATTTTTGCTGAAGGATATTGTCGCTGTACGACACTCCCGGTGTTACCAGCTCCGTAACTCCTCTTTTAACAATGGTCTTAACCGTTTTGGGATCCTCCAACTGATCGCAAATGGCAACCCTCTGCCCTGCCCTTACCAGTTTGGGGAGATAGGTTTCGAGTGAATGATGAGGAAAGCCGGCCAATTCAATATAGGTTGCGGAGCCATTAGCCCTTCTGGTAAGTACAATACCGAGAATACCGGATGCCTTAATTGCATCCTCCCCGAATGTCTCATAAAAATCGCCCACCCTGAACAACAGCAAGGCCCCCGGATATTTCGCCTTAATGCTGTTATATTGCTGCATTAACGGGGTTTCTTTTGTAGTACTCTTTGCCAAACGGTTCTCCTTTTAAACCTGCTAAGTTAAATTATTCGGATGGTTTAAGCGGGTTTTGTTGAAAAATGAAAAAATGTGGAGAGAAAGGCAACTTTCCGCTCATAATTTACGTCTTATTATAATATGAGTAACAATTTAGAGAGAAAAGCACGCCAAGGCTAAACCTTTGTAAACAGAACTCATCTAATTTCTAAACACACATACAGATGAAAATATTAAAAAGAATTCCCGTGCTCTGCTTATTGTTTCTGATAGCAGGCAGCTTTTCAGGTCAGGGAAAAATAATGGCCCAGCCAGGTGCCAGTATCTCTTTTCAGACTTTTTATGATGACCTGGCGCCTTACGGGCGCTGGATGGATTACCAGGGACAAGGGCGGGTATGGATTCCATCAGTGGGACCTGATTTTCAGCCCTATGGTACAGGAGGGCACTGGGTGGTAACCGAATATGGCAATACCTGGGTGTCTGATTATGACTGGGGTTGGGCGCCTTTTCATTACGGCCGCTGGATCTACGACGATTATTATGGATGGATGTGGGTACCCGGAAGTGAATGGGGCCCTGCCTGGGTAAGCTGGCGTTCGGGTGGCGGATATTACGGATGGGCACCCCTGGGTCCCGGTGTGGATATCAATATTAATATTGATATCCCGTTGTTCAGATGGATCTTTGTGCCGCAGCAGTATATTACGCACGTGGGCGTTTACTCATTCTGCGTTCCCCGCAACCGGTCTGTAAATATCTACCGGTCTACTTCCATGATGAATGATATTTATATAAATCATAATCGGAGGTATTTCTATGGACCCCGCCCTCGGGAAATTGAACGGGTTACCAGAAGCAGGGTAACCATCCATCATATTGATAACATGGACCGTCCCGGAAGGGCAATGGCCAATAATGGTTCCCTCAGAATTTACAGGCCGCGTATCTCAGATAATGGAAGACCATCATCAGGATCTGACAGACCAGGAAATACGTCATCGGGATGGAACCGTCAACGGCCGGAAAATGGAAGCCCTTCACAAGGCAGAAATAACAGGCCCGGAAATACTCCCGACAGGCCCGGAAATTCAAGGCCTGACCGTGGTCAGCAGACTTCTCCGGCGTCCGGAAATACAAATGAGAGGCCAGACAGGAATTCTTCTCCGGCAGCGTCCGACCGTAATAATCAGAATATAAACCACGATGAACAAAGGCGTAGCCGGGAATCGCAGCAGCGGGTATCTCCCTCTGCCGATAATCAGCAAAACAAGGGAACAGTGCAAAGGGACCAGAGAAACCCCACCAGGCAGCTTCGTCCTGCTGCTTCTTCTAATAATAACCGTCGTGAGGAACAGCGGCAACAGGCCTCTCCTTCTGAACAAAGACAGCAGAGACCTGAGAGAACCAGTCCGGCTCCTTCAACTCAAAGCCGTAACCAGGAACAACGCCAGCAAAGCCGGCCAGCTCCGGAACAAAGACAGCAGAGACCTGAAAGAACCAGTCCGGCTCCTTCAACTCAAAGCCGTAGCCAGGAACAACGTCAGCAAAGCCGGCCAGCTCCGGAACAAAGACAGCAGAGACCTGAAAGAACCAGTCCGGCTCCTTCAACCGAAAGCCGTAGCAGGGATGGTGGAAGATAATTCCTCACATGAAAGACATCCGGAGACAACGGAAGGCGTAGCCGCTGATAAGGAAATGAAAGTAAAGCATCTTATTAAGTACAGAAAAATAATTCCCTGGGATTGATCCTAATTGCCACCGTCCCTTTAATTACTTCATAAATCCTATAGTATGATTATCATTCCACGTTGATATTCATGATGTATATAAATGGCAAACCCTTCTGATATTGATAAATGATCGATATCAGAAGGGTTTGCCATTTATAGTTTAAGAGAAAAAAAAGTTTCTCAGTTTCCGTCATTCGTAGCACCGTCTTCCCAACCTGCATTTTGCACGAGTTGCGGATTATTATTAAGCGCACCAACCGGAATGGGATAAAAGTACTGCTTAGGCCCCCATACCTTCCTTGAGTCGTTGTTTGTAAACCATGCCAGATAATAACCGGTACCGTTGCCGGCTGCGTGGACCTGAATAACCGACGCTGCAGGATCGGTACTTACCTGCACTTTATACGCATTTGCATTGTTTGAAACTGCCTGCGCAGCTACCAGTCCGGCACTGTTTGTATAGTAGATGACATCATGCGTGCCGTTGTGATCAACATCCAAAGGCTGGTTAATTCCACTAATGTACATACCGGTCCAGCTTTTTTTGAACAGCTCGCCGCATTTCCAGCGAAGAAGATCGTCAAAACGGAATCCTTCAAACACCAGTTCGGTAGCCCGTTCACGGCGAATTTCCAGGATCACAGGATCATTAATGCCGGGGAAATAAGTTTCTTTCAGATAATTGTCTACTCTCGTTGGCTTCGCAGCAAGGCCTCCGGTGATACCCGCCCGTGCCCGCAGCGCACCGATAGTAGCTGCCCAGTCGGCATCAGTAAACGTACCCTGCTCTGCTTTCGCCTCGGCATAATTAAGCAACACTTCTCCGTAACGTACCAGTTGTATGGCCTGAGTGCTTTCTGTCTGACTATCGCCTTTTGTTGCATCAACGGTAAGTTTAATCGGCTGATAACCCAGGCGGGCATAGCCGCCAAATACCGGAAGCGCCAGCGATCCTTCGCGCGTATAGCCAGGGTAACGAAGGGTGGCGTTCAGGCGGCCGTCGCGGTTTTGAAATTCCTCATAGAAATCCTCATACTGCCAGCCGGCACGATCAGTATAGGGCGTTCCGTCCTTTTGCAGGAAGGTACAGACAAAAGAACGGATCAGGTTCAAACCCGTACCATAAGTTTCCGAAGTCCACCGCCAGTTGGCATTGTGTTTTATACCCAGTGCGGCGTTTGAAGCAATAGCTAATAACGTTTCTGATACCGGCGGGATGTCGCTGGTAAACAACGCGCGATAATTGCCGTTCAGCGATTTACCCGATTGCTGCATTACTGCATAGGCTGCGTCTTCCGCGCGTTTCAGCCAGGTATCGGCCGACGTCGCCAGGTTCAGGTTATGATATTTCCTGAAGGTTCCTTCAAACAGACAGACCCTTGAAGCAAACGCATAGGCGACCCACTTCGTTACCAGCGTACTCTGTGCAGCATCGGTAGTGCGGGTAATGTTTTGAGCGGCATACATCAGGTCGTCATACACCTTTTCCATGACGAGCTCACGTGAATCACGGGAGCCGTATAATATGTCTGTTTCATCCGGATTAAGGGGATGGTCTACCCATGGAACATCGCCAAACCTGCGGACCATACCGTAATAAAACCAGGCACGAAAGAAACGGGCAAGGCCGATGTAGTTGTTCCTCACACTTTCCGGAACGGCCGGATCGGTACAATTAGTAATAAAGTAATTGACATTGCGGAGGTTTGACCACGACCAGCCGGTAGAATTATTTTCGCTGTATGCATTGAGCGACAGATATCCGGTGAGTGTATTGGTGGCTCCGTAATCTACCAGCGATTGTTCCACAATAGCCTGATCATTGGCGGCTGGCAGCATATTATAAAACGACGT
>JAATFW010000058.1 GCA_015654985.1 Sphingobacteriales bacterium
AATTCCCACAAAAACAGTACTAAACAATCAAAAAAACATTCAGAATTATCAACAATTATTGAACAAATTGTGGGTAAACAAACCAAAAAACTATAAATAATAAAAGAGGTTGCCTTATTTTACTTTTGAGACAGCCTCTTTAGATATTATTTCCTTTATAGTTTATTATTCCAGTTCCGGTTTGGGTGGATCAACAGGGAGAACGACTTTATGCTCATTCCTGATTATTGAATGCTTTTTGCCGTAGGTGTAATATAAAATTAAACCGATAGCCATCCATATTGCCAGCCGGAGCCAGGTATCAAGAGGAAGGGAGATCATCATGGCAAAGCATATAACGATACCAGCAACCGGAACAAAAGGAACCCATGGAGTTCTGAAAGCTCGGGGGATATTAGGATCTGTTTTCCGCATAACCATTACGCCTATACAAACCAGGATGAATGCAAATAAAGTTCCGATAGAAACCATTTCTCCAACAACATGCACCGGAACAAAGGCCGAGAAGAGACTGATAAATACAGCAAAGAGGATATTTGATTTATGCGGCGTCTGGAATTTAGAGTGTAAACTCGCAAATGTTTTTGGTAATAGCCCGTCCTTTGCCATGGTATAGAAAATTCTTGACTGACCCATGAGCATCACCAGGATTACAGAAGTATAACCGGCGAGTATCGCTACAATGATCGACTCCTGAAGCCAGGCGTAAGGTGTTTTTGCAATAGCTACTGCTACAGGAGCAGCAGATCCGGCAAATTCTTTATAGTTGGCAATGCCGGTCATCACATGAGAGAAGAGCACATAAAGAATGGTACAGATAATAAGCGAGCCGATAATACCTATAGGCATTCCCTTTTTAGGATTTTTAGATTCCTGTGCCGCTGTAGATACCGCATCAAAGCCAATAAAGGCAAAGAAAACAACCCCTGCTCCCCGTAACACACCCGACCAGCCGAAGTGGCCGAATTCCCCTGTATTCTCAGGAATATAAGGGGTATGATTTGCCGGATTAATATGCGACCAGCCAACAGCAATGAAAACCAGTACGACCGCAACTTTCAGCACTACAAGCAGGTTGTTTACAAAAGCAGACTCCCTGGTACCCCTGATCAGCAAGAGCGAAAGAAGAACAATAATAACTACTGCGGGTATATTCATGATCCCGCTTACCACAGTACCATCAGCCATGGTTACAGTTTCCCATGGCGACATCGTGAGCTGCGGAGGAATCGTCAGGTCAAAATAATGCAGGAATTTTATGAGATACTGCGACCAGCTTATTGATACCGTTGCAGCACCGAGGGCATACTCGAGTACAAGGTCCCACCCGATGATCCAGGCCATGAATTCGCCCATTGTGGCGTACGAATAAGTGTAAGCGCTTCCTGCAATAGGGATCATCGATGCAAATTCAGCATAACATAATCCGGCAAAGGCACAGGCAATAGCACCTATTATAAACGAAAGGGTTACGGCCGGTCCCGCATTATTTGCAGCGGCAAGTCCCGTTAATGAAAATAATCCCGCACCAATGATAGCACCTATCCCCAGGGTGACAAGATTAAAGCTGCTTAATGTACGTTTAAGAGTTCCATCACCAGTTTCAGCCGCCTCTTTTAATAATACATCAAGTGGTTTTCTGAATTTCATGATTTTTTAGTAATTTTTTTAATAAATTTCTTTTTTTCGTATTCAAACCTAAATAATTTAAACGAAAAAAGGAGAAAAGTGCAAAAATAATTATGAAAAATTAAGGATCTATAAATTCAGACTGTTATTATGCTTTCTAAATATCAGGATACTGACATCCGGGTTTAAAAGCAAAGAACAGGTTGTATTCTGCACCTGGTTATGGCTATTTGTTTTATATTCAAAAAGATAGTCTTCAGCGGGAGTAGCAGAAACTGACGTTTTACAGTTCCAGACCTTCGGCTCGATCTTCTTTATGAGGGCATCTGCATCAGCCGGTGGATTTACGGCAATATGTGGTGCTATAATGAGTGAAACTATCGACATCAACTTGATCAGAATATTCATTGACGGACCGGAAGTGTCTTTAAATGGATCACCTACCGTATCTCCTGTTACAGAGGCCTTATGGGGATCGGAATTTTTATAGAACATTTCCCCCTTTATATCAGCGCCCTTTTCAAAGGATTTTTTAGCATTATCCCATGCCCCGCCTGCGTTCGACTGGAACATGCCCAGCAGGACACCCGATACAGTAACACCGGCAAGCAGCCCTCCCAGTACTTCCGGGCCTAAAGTAAAGCCTACAAGGATCGGAACAATAAGAGCGATGGCTCCCGGAAGCAGCATTTCGCGGATAGAAGCTTTAGTAGAAATAGCGATACATTTTTCATATTCGGGCCGGGCTTTATATTCCATAATTCCCGGTATCTCCCTGAACTGCCGGCGTACTTCCTGCACCATATCCATTGCGGCGCGGCCTACCGCAGCGATAGCAAGCGACGAAAAGATATAAGGGATCATGCCTCCGATAAATAATCCGGCAAGTACGTTTGCTTTATAAATGTCGATGGAATTGATCCCGGCAATACCAACAAAGGCAGCGAAAAGGGCGAGGGAGGTAAGTGCTGCGGAAGCAATGGCAAAGCCCTTTCCGGTGGCGGCAGTAGTATTACCAACCGCATCCAGGTTATCGGTCCTTCTTCGTACTTCTTCGGGCAGTTTACTCATCTCGGCAATTCCACCGGCATTGTCGGCAATCGGGCCAAAAGCATCAATAGCCAGCTGCATGGCGGTAGTAGCCATCATCCCGGCAGCGGAAATTGCTACCCCGTAAAGCCCGGCAAAGAAAAAAGAACCATAGATCCCCATTGCAAGAACAATGGCCGGCATCAGGGTCGATTCCATTCCTACAGAAAGTCCGCCGATAATATTGGTGGCATGCCCGGTTCCCGAACGGTTTATAATAGAGAGTACCGGCCTTTTTCCCATGGCGGTATAATATTCAGTGATCAGGCTCATTAATGTTCCTACAACCAAACCTACCATAATGGCACAGAAAACATCGTTTTTATTAAAGCTGACACCACGAATGCTCATTGTGCCGGGAAGCAGCCATTGCACTGCAAAATAAGAAGCAACAGCAGTTAGTATGATAGATGACCAGTTGCCAATATTTAAAGCCTTCTGGACGCTGTCGGTTTCATGCTTTATTTTTACAAAACTGGTGGAAATAATAGAAAAAATAAGGCCGATGCCAGCTATAAACATAGGAAGCAGCACGGGGGCGATACCTCCGAAATTGTCAGCGGAAACGATTTCGCGACCGAGCACCATAGTAGCCAGCATGGTGGCTACATAAGACCCAAACAGGTCGGCGCCCATTCCGGCAACATCCCCTACATTATCACCCACATTATCGGCAATGGTAGCAGGGTTGCGTACATCATCTTCAGGGATGCCGGCCTCAACTTTTCCAACAAGATCAGCACCTACGTCGGCAGCCTTCGTATAAATACCTCCGCCAACACGGGCAAACAAAGCAATAGACTCCGCACCAAGAGAGAATCCCGCCAGTACTTCCAGGGCTTTCTGCATTCCTGCGCCGTTTACACTTCCTCCAACCTGTACCACATACATCTGGTAAAATACAATAAACAGCGAACCTAATCCCAGTACTGCAAGTCCCGCAACTCCAAGCCCCATCACACTTCCTCCTGTAAAGGAAACTTTCAGGGCCTTTGCAAGGCTGGTTCTCGCGGCTTGCGTCGTTCGAACGTTTGCCTTGGTAGCGATATTCATACCAATATATCCGGCAAGGGCGGAAGTAAAAGCTCCGATAACAAATGATACCGCTATCACCCAGCTTGAAGTTTCAATGAGGGTACCCGACCATGCAAGTAATGCCGCAGCTACGATGGCAAAGTAGGAGAGGATCTTCCACTCGGCCCTGAGAAAAGCCATAGCCCCTGCGGCAATATACCCGGCAAGGGTATTCATATTCTCATCGCCCGTTTCCTGTTTAATTACCCACCGTGATTTTGAGAGCATCACCAGGATCCCTATCAACCCTATAAAGGGAATAATGTAAATTAGATTGTCGTAAAATAAATTCATTCGATTCGGTTAATTCTTAGTTAATTCCCAAAAATAGATGGGTTGATGATATTATCAAATAAATTTAAGGGTAATTAAGTTTTAAAAATTTTATCTTGCGGTAGGATTTAAACTTGAACTATCTTATGAATAAAGAAATGAAACGCGAGCTGGGGCTGCTCGACGCCACTCTTCTGGTAGCCGGCAGTATGATCGGTTCGGGAATCTTCATTGTAAGCGCTGATATTACGAGAAATGTTGGTTCATCAGGATGGCTCATTGTGATCTGGCTGATTACGGGTTTTATGACCCTGACGGCGGCCCTTAGTTATGGCGAGCTGAGCGGAATGTTCCCTAAAGCAGGAGGACAGTATGTATATCTTAAAGAAGCTTATAATCCGCTGGTAGCTTTTCTCTATGGCTGGGCGCTGTTCCTTGTAATACAAACAGGTACCATCGCTGCGGTAGGGGTGGCATTTTCTAAGTTTACAGCCTACCTGATACCCGGAGTAAGCGAGGATATCATCCTCTTCAGTATAGGCGTTGTCAAAGTCTCTCCCGCGCAGCTATTATCCATTGTAGTGATTGTATTGCTTACCTATATCAATACAAAAGGTATTAAAGACGGTAAGATCATTCAGACTTCATTTACCCTTGCAAAAATTCTGAGCCTGGCCGGCCTGATCATTTTCGGACTGCTGATGCTGAAACCGGAAGTATGGAACGCCAACTGGGCAGATGCCTGGAACCTGCATAAACTAAACAAAGACGGTTCTGTAGAATCTTATATTACGGTAGCTGCCATGGGGGCGATAGCGGCGGCTATGGTAGGTTCTATCTTTAGCAGCGATGCATGGAACAACGTTACCTTTATTGCCGGTGAGATTGTAAATCCTAAACGCAACATCGGTTTGAGCCTCTTCCTGGGCACTTTTATTGTTACGGTTATCTATGTGCTTACCAATGTAATGTATACGGCTGTTCTTCCTCTGCAGGATATTGCATCTGCGGCAAAGGAACGTGTTGCAGTAGAAGCATCGCAGGTGATTTTTGGCGGCATCGGTACTACGGTTATAGCCATTATGATTATGATCTCAACGTTTGGCTGCAATAACGGTTTAATCCTGTCGGGGGCAAGAGTGTATTATACCATGGCTAATGATGGCCTGTTCTTTAAAAAAACCGCCGTTCTTAATAAGCATGCCGTTCCCGCTTTCGCGCTTTGGGCCCAGTGTATCGTTGCTTCTGTTCTTTGTCTGAGCGGTCATTACGGAGATCTTCTCGATATGATCTCATTTGTCGTGGTGATATTTTACGTACTTACTATTGCCGGAATATATATCCTCCGCAAAAAAAGACCGGATCTTGAAAGGCCTTACAAAGCCTTTGGTTATCCGGTGCTGCCTGCAATTTATATTGTAATGGGAATTGCTTTTTGCATCCTGCTGATCATTTACAAACCTTTGTATACCTGGCCGGGACTGATCATTGTGCTGATAGGACTGCCGGTATATTATTTCTGGAAGGGCAGGGCTATTCGGTCATCTTCCCCGGCTTCTTAATCATACCGGTCGTGGTTGTACCGGTTATTTACTCCCCTTAAATCTTCATTATGTTGAGTTACATTATGTATTTTGCATATAAAAGCAATTTATCTAAGTTTGCAAACTTAACCAGGCCGGGCTTTGTGGATGGTTGAATGTACCTGTTAAAAAGTACTGCAACTTGCCGGATAATGAACAGCCTGTAACATATACTTCATGAAGCAGAATGTAAAAGTAGGATTGGTGCAGATGAGCTGCACAGCAAGTAAGGAAGAAAACCTGGCAAAGGCGATTGTCAAAGTCAGGGAAGCTGCTGAGAAAGGAGCGGAGATCGTTTGCCTGCAGGAATTGTTTACCTCGCTTTATTTTTGCGATGTAGAGGATTATGATAATTTTCTTCTTGCTGAAAGTATTCCGGGCCCTTCTACTGCATCCCTCTCAGAAGTTGCAAAAGAGCTTAATATAGTGATCGTAGCTTCCCTGTTTGAAAAACGTGCCCAGGGTTTATATCATAACACAACTGCTGTAATTGATGCGGACGGCGGTTATTTGGGCAAATACCGGAAGATGCATATTCCTGATGACCCGGGGTTTTACGAAAAATTCTACTTTACTCCCGGAGATATGGGTTATAAGGTGTTTAAAACACGGTATGCTGCGATCGGGGTATTGATATGCTGGGATCAGTGGTATCCGGAAGCTGCCCGTATTACCTCATTAATGGGTGCAGAGATCCTGTTTTTTCCTACTGCGATCGGCTGGGCCGCTTCACAGGATACCGGCACCAATACAGAACAGTATAATGCATGGCAGACTATCCAGAGAAGCCATGCTGTTGCCAATGGGGTTCACGTTGTTAGCGTTAACAGGGTGGGAAACGAAGGTCACATGAAGTTTTGGGGTGGGTCATTTGTGGCAAATCCCTTTGGAACAGTTCTTTATCAGGCATCCCATCAGCAAGAGGAAGTTCATGTGGAGGAACTTGATCTCAGTAAATCTGATCGCTACCGTACGCACTGGCCTTTCCTTCGTGATCGCCGTATAGATTCGTACGGACCTATTACCAAACGCTACATTGATGGAGAATAGTGTTTCTATGGAATATTCAACGCCTAAAGGCCTCGGATATAAATTCCCTGCGGAATGGTTCCCTCATGAAGCTACCTGGTTAAGCTGGCCTCATAAAGAAGCAAGCTGGCCCGGGAAAATCGATACGATATACAGAAATTACAGTCAGTTTATAAAGCTTCTTTCGCTCGGAGAAAAGGTACGGATCAATGTGAATGATGAAGAGATGAAGCAGTTTGCGCTCAGACATATCACCGAAGCGGGAGCAAACCTGAGCAGGATAGAGTTCTTCTTTCATCCCACTAACGACGCATGGTGCCGTGATCACGGCCCGGCTTTTCTCATTAATAAAGATGCCGAAATAAAGAAAGTGATCGTCGACTGGGGTTACAATGCCTGGGGAGGCAAATATCCGCCGTTTGATCTTGATGATGTGATCCCTTCGATGATCGGCAATTGCTTTAATATTCCTGTATTTCATCCCGGAATTGTAATGGAAGGAGGCTCTGTAGAATTTAACGGTAAGGGAACTGTATTAACTTCCACCTGCTGTTTGCTTAACGCGAACCGCAATCCCCATCTTAATCAGAAGCAGATTGAAAAATATCTGTCAGAATTTTATGGAATTGATCAGATATTATGGGTTGACGAAGGGATAACAGGCGACGATACCGACGGCCATATTGACGATACCATACGTTTTGTAAATGAGGATACTGTTCTTTCCGTTGTTGAAACTAATATCAACGACGATAATTACCCCCTCCTTCAAAAGAACCTCCGGTCATTGAGCAGTATGCGCCTGCTGAACGGGAAACAATTGAATGTAATTGAACTTCCGATGCCCGATCCCGTTATTCATGAAGATATGCGCCTCCCGGCGTCATACGCCAACTTTTATATAAGCAATAAGTACGTAATTGTACCAACTTACCGTTGTGCAAATGACGATAAAGCATTGGATATTATCACCAGTTGCTTTCCTGCCAGAGAGGTAAAAGGGCTCGACTCGACTGATATTATCTGGGGCCTCGGCAGTTTCCACTGCCTGAGCCAGCAAGAGCCTTTGGTATAACGTTCTTTGCAGGATGAAGATCCTGACTTATATTTAACTTACAGATATTTGCTGAAAAGTGGGAAGGCGACTAGCCCTCCCTCTTCCAAACAGGAATGTTTTCCTTGTAGAATTATACAATATTAACATTAAAAACGTATATTTTTCACTTTTATTTCCAAAATAGTTGCCTTGATGGGAGGCGATACGCGATTCAGTAAAATGAATTACTTATCCATTAAAAGGTTTAATATCAAAAATAATTGCGGTATAATGTTTTAAAAAACAACCCCCTTCAAAAGAAGGGGCTTTGTTTTTTAAAATAACGGGTCTGTAAGCCGGGTTCTGTTCTCAGTAAACTGAGCTTCTATCATTTATCTGGTCCTGCCATTGCTGACAGGCTCTAACGACCTACCCGCTGATGCGTTCCGCCGGAGGCGGCCCAAGGACGAGCAGCCCTTAATCATCAGCTTATTTGGCCTTTCAACTCCTGGGGTTTACCGCAATGTATGTCACCATACATTGCCGTGAGCTTTTACCTCGCGTTTTCACCTTTTCCCTCTTCAGGTTTTCACCATCCGGGGGTAGTTTGTTTTCTGTGGCACTTTCCGTACACTGGCTTAAGCCGGTGTCCTTCCCGTTAGGAAGCAGGATGCTCTGTGTTGCCCGGACTTTCCTCCCTTCGCAGGCGAATGGCGATAGAACAACCCGTTGATGCAAAGATACTGATTTATGGTGATGATCGGCCCGGGCAGAAGATATAACTTTCACAATTGAGCGGTTACTCAGATTCGCATTTTTCTAAATCACCGGCAGCGGAGGCGTCATCATATAATCCCTGTTTATTGCCAAAGCTGTTGGTGATATAAGTAACCAGCGCCGCTATATCAATATCGGCTAACTGACTGTTGGGAGCCATCTGAAAGTCGTATTCTTTTCCATGGATAGTTATTTTTTCATTTAACCCGAATTTAATGATACAGGCCAGCCGGCTTCTGTTTTGCCTTAAAAAAACAGTATCCGTTAATGGGGGAATTAAAGCCTGAAGTCCTTTGCCGTCTGCATTATGGCAGTTCTGGCAATGTGTGTCGTATAACTGCTTGCCGTTGGTATAATAACGTGCATAATTAAGCTGTCCCTCACTCTGGCAGGAATCAATGAAAGCTGTGATGAAAATTATCAGAAATAAAATGCAGACAAGGTTATTTCTTTTCATCCTTATACTCGTCCAGAAGAATATCCATGTCGTCCATCATTTTTTCTACCTGATCGGGCTGGGTACCATCATAAGCTCCGCGTAAGCGCTTTTCTTTGTCAACCAGGATAAACCAACCCTGATGTACATACCCCCCAGGCGAATTTTTGTCTTCGCTTACAGCCACGAGGTAATTTTTTTCAGCAAGGGTATATACCGAATCCCTGCTTCCCCTTAGGAATTCCCATTGGTTGCCTTCCACTCCAAGCTTGTTTGCATAGGCTTTAAGAATGGAAGGGGTATCGTGTTTATAATCTATCGTATGCGACGCAATCTTAACTTCGGGATTGTTTTTAAATTTCTCATATACCTTAAGCATATTTCTCTGCATAACCGGACAAATAGAAGGGCAGGAGGTAAAAAAGAAGTCGGCTGCATAAATCTTCCCGTCAAAGTCTTTATCTGTTACAATTGTACTATCCTGGTTAACAAAACTAAAGGAAGGAATAGTTTGATACACTGTATCGGTTACAGTTTTTCCGTTTACTGTTTTTTGCACCGCTTCGCGGTTGCCAAGTATCGGAAGTCTTTTTTCATCTTTTGAATTACAAGCGCTTATTAAAAGAAAAAGGGCTGCGAAGGGATAACAGTATTTCATGAACATAGATCAAGTATCAATGAGGATTGAGACAAAAATACAGTTTTAAATTTCGCTATTGCAAGCTGAAGGTATAATTTTGGGCAAGATGGAAAAGCTTAGAAAAAAGATTGCATTGGAAGGGGTCCGTTTTTTTGCCTTTCATGGATTCTATCCTGAAGAGCAGATATTAGGCAACGAGTTTCTGGTAGACGTTATCACGGAAATGGATGTATTAAACGACGGAAATGATGAACTATCAGATACGCTGAATTATGAACGGCTTTTTGAAATAGTTTCAGAAGAGATGCAGCAAACCAGGAAGCTTCTGGAAACCGTAGCCTTTGGCACAATCAGCAGGATCAAAGAAGAATTTCCTTTTGCAGACAGTATTCAAATCAGTATCAGAAAGCTCCGGTTGCCCTTAAAGGGAGAAATAAGAAACTCGCTCGTGGAGTTTACGTTTACCCGATAAGTCAAATTATACGGTCAGTGCTTCAAATGCGATCATTTTATCCCTCTGCAGATCAGGCAGAAGGGCTGGTTTGTCGCTCTCAAAATCATAGAAGATACACGTGGTCTTTCCGGTGGTACAAATTTCCTCATCTGCATTTGCTTTGATCGTTAAAACATACTCTACATCAAAACTGCAGTTACCAACCCTTGATGTACGCACGTAGGCGTATAGTTCGTCGTTAAAACGGACCGGTTTAAGATAGTTGACTTCAACCCGTCCGATAATTATTCCTTTCGACCGGCTTTCCCACCTGGTAATATGTTTCCAGTAACCCGAATGCGCTATCTCAAAATAGGTTAAAAAAACGTCATTATTTACCACCCCAAAAGCATTGAGATCCCCAAAGCGAACAGGAATATATGTTTTATAGTTGAAACTGGCTAAGTTCATAATTATGACAATTTGGCGGTTATAAATTGATTCGACAAGACAAAGTGACTTATATTAAAACGTATTTTCAGATAAAATTGTTTTGGTATACCGTTTGATTTTATGCTGATAGATAAAATTTTGGAGGATATAAAAATGACACTGGTAAAATTCGCAAACGCAAACAACGGACATGCTTTAAAACCCTGGTTTAATGATGTTTTTGATTCATTTTTAAACGATTCGTACATTTCAGACCGTTTTAGTACTAAAGTTCCTGCCGTTAATATTGGAGAAACGGAAAATGAATTTCATATTGAACTTGCCGCTCCCGGCTTAAAGAAAGAAGATTTTAAAATAAATCTTGATAAGAATGTTTTAAGCATTTCTGCCGAAAAGAAGTCGGAAAGCACGGATGAAAATAAAAAATATAACAGGAAGGAATACAGCTATTCGTCTTTCGCCCGCTCATTCACTTTGCCCGATACTGCCGATCATTCAAAAATTGAAGCAGAATACGTTGACGGCATACTAAAAGTAAATGTTGCAAAAAGAGAAGAAGCCAAACAGGTTGCCAGAGAGATCTCTGTGAAATAAGTAAGTACGATTTAAGCAGTATTAATTAATGCTTTATGCCGTATCAGGAGCAGGCCCCGCTTGCTTTCGATACGGCATATTGTGTTTCTGACAGTGCAATTTTTATCTGTAAAACTGTCCTTCAAAGGAAGATGAGAGACCGGTGAAGTTGTTTTATAGGCGGATTTATGTAAACTTGCATATAAAACAAGTTTATCTTATGTTAAGTTAGAGATAAAATTTATCGCTTTTTGCAAAACAAGGATTTCAGGCGATTTATACTTATCAACTTACAACTTACAACTTAATACGTATATGCTTCGGGAAATACCAGAAACTAAAAGAAAAGCTCTCAAAATAAATCTCGATCCAACTATCTATGGAACATTCGCCGAAATAGGCGCCGGACAGGAAGTTGCGAGGAATTTTTTTACTGCAGGGGCAGCATCAGGAACAATTGCAAAAACAATGTCGGCTTACGACATGGCCTTCAGTAATGAGATCTACGGAATAGAAAAATCCGGAAGATATGTAAGTAAATCGAGGTTAGATAAGATGCTGCGGCATGAATATGACCTTCTTACCGAGCGTCTGACCGGGGAAAAGTACGAAGGCAGGAGGTTTTTTGCTTTCGCCGATACCGTAACCACGTTGAACTACAATAAAACCAACGATCCGCACGGCTGGCTGGGTATCATGTATCAGTCGGATCCCGGAGCTGAGGCAAATGAGATCATTATCCATATACGCCTGCTCGACAGCGATAGCAGCCTCCAGCAGAACGTACTTGGAATTATCGGGGTAAACCTGGTGTTCGCTGCTTTTTTCCTTTCCGGAAATGTACAGACTATGATCGAATCCCTGGTTGATAACTTATCAGTCGGCTCTGTGGAGATAGATCTTATTAACCTGAGAGGGCCTGCATTCAAAAACGCAAACGACCGCCTGGTTAACCTTTACCTCATAGCAAAGGGGTTTTCCGGCGCAACAATATTCGATAAGAACGCACAGGTTTGCCAGTCGAAAGACCTTCTTTATAAAAAAGACATTATGATTCTGCGTACCAGGTACAGGCAGAGATCTACCCCGAATTTCGATTTATTTAACCGTGCTGTCGAACAGTTTAAACGGTCACAGAACATTGATGGCTCTAATCTTTTAGTATTGATTGAGGTACTGATGTCTAATATGCTTGATGAACAATCTGATATAAACAGCTCAGATCTTGAGGGATTTGCCGCCAGGGCAGAGGAACTATGCGCAACCGGAAATAATGTGATTGTTTCTAACTTTTCAAGGAACCATAAGCTTGCCCAATATCTGGCCCGCTGCAGGCCTCATAGTGTAGGTATTTCAACCAATATTGCTAACCTCCGGCGTATTTTTGATTCATCTAAATATGGAGCGGATTATACAGATGAGTTACTGGCATATGTGAGCGACCTTTTCAGCCGCAATGTAAAGTTGTATGCTTATCCCTACCTCGACAAGAGGAACAACGAAATCATTACCACTCAAAATATGCCTGTATCTGATGAGGCAAGACCTTTATTTGAGTTCCTGATAAAGAACAATTATATTACCGATATTGAACGTTATGACGAGAAGGATGTGAAGACGGTATAATTAAAACCCTAAAACCTTCTCCGTTGCTTTTTTCACCAGTTCAAAGTCGGGGGTAAGCGTCCAGTCGGTAACATGATGCAGGTCGCGGTTAAGCGGGGCCCACCGATCTGGTTCTCCGTCGAGGCTGATAACAACGCTTGGGGTTTTTAAGGCAGCAGCGATGTGCGAAACGCCTGTACAATTTGATATCAGCGCAAACGCCTGTTGGATCAGTACAGCAACAGCTCCCATGCTGGTTTTTCCTGCAGCGATAACAGGGGGATGGGCCATATGGGCCGCTACCTGATTTACTATATCAAGCTCTTCAACGGTTCCTGTAATTACGGGTGTTAACCCATTTTCGGCGGCAATATCGGCTAGTTTTGCAAAGTATTCGGGAGGCCATCGTCTCCATGTCCCTCTTGATCCGGGATGGACGCAAACATATTTTTTTTCTTCGATAGGCAAAGCGGCTTCAGTAAAGTCATCATAATCCTGGCCGGTCAGCGGAAATTCAAGACCAGTATCAGGGCAGGGAATTCCTAAAAATTCCATGAGCCCGGCATGTCTTTCAGACTCATGCCCATGCTCGGGATATTCCATAAATAACCCGTTATCCGGTGCGTAGATGCCTTTCTTAAAATAGCCTGCTGTATATTTCGCTCCGAAAAGTTCAACCATGGGATTTACCAGAGTGCCATTTCCCTGCATTTGCAGTACCAGGTCGAAGTTTTCGCTGATCATTTTTTCAAGAAAAGTGCTGAAAACAGGAGCACTGAATTCCTGTTCAGGTAAGCCCGGAAAGCCGGGAAACCAGATGAAACGGTCTAAGTAATTATTGAAACGATCTTTAAAGCTTTTAGCCCATGGCAGTCCCAAAAGTGTAATTTCTGCCGCCGGGTACGCATTTCGTAATGCCCTGAAAGCCGGGACGGAACAAAGCATATCGCCCAGTTGAAGCGCCCTGAAAATGGCAATCTTCTTTATCTCCGATGGATGTAGTCTGCCGCTCATATAAATAATACCCTGAATTTTAAAGATCCATACAACTGCCAGAATACTGAAGCAAAAGGAATGATCATAGATGTAACAATCATTTCGGCAATGTGATTTCCCGCACGTGAAGTACCGGCCAGCCGCTTTTCGGTAAACAGTATCAGGAGGACCAGCCAGCACACTAATAACATAGTTGCCGGGGCGTATGTTCCGGAACCGAAACATAAAAGGCTTGCAATAAAGGCCAATACCATTGCATAATAATTCCAGGAGGGGTGGGGTTTGATCCTTTGCCTGTACAGGCCGGGATATTTTTTATAAAGGAGTGCATTATAGATGCCTTTTTTCTGGTCCCGGATGCTCACGCCCCAGGGCGCCTTACGAACGGGATGGGTTACCACGGCGGGAACAGGGCAGATGGGGATATTTTCCTGAAGCAGCTTAAAGTGAAGATCACTGTCCTCGCGCCATGCCATGCTGAACCGTTCATCGAATCCACCGGTTTGCTGTAACGCTTTTTTCGTTAAGATACAGTTTGCAGTTACAAACTCGGCAGTTTCGAGATTTGCGGTATTTAACTCATAATCGGTGGGAGATTCAGAACGGGGAACGACCACTCTGCCGGTAAATGCTGTTAATTCTTCGCACTTATATGCTTTTCTCATAGAAAGGAGCCAGTTCGCGCTGGGTATACAATCGTCATCTGTGAAAGCGATCAAGTCGCCTCTGGCATTCATCCATCCCGCATTTCTCGAAGCAGCAGGTCCCTTCTTCGAAGGGGTGGCTATATATCGTATTACAGGAATAACAGTATCTGTCCACTGCTTCATAACGCCGGCCGTACTTTCGTCAGGCCCATCGCTTACTACAATAATCTCGTATGCATTTTTATCAAAATGCTGACAAACCAGGGCGTTTAAGCAGCGTACCAGCAATTGTGGCCTCCGGTAAGTTGGAATTACAACAGAAATATTTACCTGCATTCTTTCTCAATTAAAAATGAACCAATAACCAGCGCATCAAACGGAGAGCTCCAGAAACATTCGATAGCATCCCTGGGAGAACAAACGATCGGCTTGCCGAGTGTATTAAAAGAGGTGTTTACCAGAACCGGAACTCCGGTTTTAGCCTTAAAGGCTTTCAGCAGGTCATAATAGAACGGATGCTGGTCCCTGTTGACTGTTTGAATCCTCGCTGTTCCATCTACATGGCGCACGGCGGGAATTTTATCAGCTTTATCAGGCTTTACGTCATAAATAAACAGCATAAAAGGTGAGTAATGTGCATTTTCAAACCATCCGGAAGCATCTTCTTCAAGTACAACCGGCGCTACCGGACGAAAATCTTCACGGTCTTTAACTTCATTCAGCCTGGCCTGCATTTGCTGACTGATAGGAGAGGCCAGGATTGAACGGCTCCCCAGGGCCCTGGGGCCAAATTCCATCCGTCCCTGGAACCAGCCTATAATCTTGTCGCTGGCAAGGATCTCTGCTGTTTCCTCCGCGATATTGTTCAGTTTTTTATAAGGCACTTTTGCCCATTCAATGAACTTTTCTATTTCCGCGTCAGAATATTCAGGCCCCCAGTAAGCGTGGTTCATTTCAAAGTCTTTCTGGCTGCTGTTTCGTTCCCTGGCGTCTACCCAGATGGCAGCACCAAGAGCTGTACCTGAATCTCCTGCCGCAGGCTGCACCCAGATGTTTTTAAAAGGGCCTTTATCGCGGATGCGTGCATTCAGCACACAGTTAAGGGCCACCCCTCCGGCCATGCACAAATTCTCCTGCCCTGTTTCTTTATGAAGCCAGTCTGTTAATTCAAGTACCGTTTCTTCAAGTACTGCCTGCAAAGAACGGGCAATATTAAAGTGATGCCCGGTAAATTCCTCATGTCTCAGGCGCGACGGCCCAAAGCGTTCTTCGAAGTTCTGGTTGTTAATTGTATACTGGCCGTTCCCGGTAATTCGTATCATCTCTCTGAAGTCGTTTACGAACACCGGTTTTCCATAAGATGCCAGGGCCATTACCTTGTATTCGTCGGATGAATGCAAAAAGCCGAGATAGGAGATAAGCTGTTCGTAGAGCAGGCCCAGTGAATGAGGCATATTAACCTGGCCGATCCGGTCTAACTGCGTTCCTTTTCCAATATTATAAGTGGTGGTGGCCAGTTCTCCCCGGCCATCAAGCGTCATCACCGCTGCTTCAGTAAAAGGAGAAGGATGAAATGCACTGGCTGCATGACTGATATGATGCTCTGTATAATGAAATTTAAAGCTGTCTGAACGGGTACCTTTGAACCGTTTTTGCAGATGATGCGGATAACCGTCCCTGAGCTGCCGGGGGGCATTAATTATATACGATAAAAACAACGGATCCCATGGATTGGCCCATTCACTGTTCTGCTGGCCGGCCTCCTGAACAAAAGGGATCTCAATTGACGGGCTGTTCCTGTATTTCTCTCCGGTAAGAAGGTAGGGATCGAAAGAATAAGCGACGTGATCTACATCATTAAGATGGATATCAGCCACTTCCAAACAGTAATTTATGGCATGAAAGGGCAATTCCCAGGTTGAGAACGGGACGGGTCTTTTTCCGTGCTTAATATGAGTGAAACGTTCGTCTTCAACTGCAGCTAATAATTTACCATCTTTCAGAATACAGGCTGCAGAATCATGAAAAGCGGCATTAATACCTAAGGTGTACATAGTAGAGTTAAATTATAAGTAGTGTAGTATAAGTTATAAGTAATAAGTTATAAGCATAGATCGCCGGAATTCTTTGTTAACATAACAGTAGTAGATTTGAGATATAAAATAAAATTTACCGGAAAATGTTTTTGTTTTCTTCTGCGGGTTAAAAACAAGTTTTGCTGCATGCTGTTATTTTATCAAACATGCTGCCTATGACACCCAGAGTAAGTTTTTCTGTGGTGGGTGTAAGTTTATACCTGCTGACATTTCTGATCTTCGTTTTTACAGAACAAAGCACCATTGCATCATGGATGTTTGT
>JAATFW010000304.1 GCA_015654985.1 Sphingobacteriales bacterium
CAGGAAATTAGGCCGGAGAAAATATCCCCTGCCGAAAACCCGCGTTTGGGCTTTCGTCTTCTGATGATTCAGCTCGTGCAGCGAATCCCTTGCCGGGTTCTGCCTGCCCAGGCCTTCTTTCCAACCGAATTTCTTCGCTCCGCACCAGTACCACCAGTTCTCATTATCAGCGTTCCCGTCGAGCGTACCATTACCAGTTACCGCGATATTCTCCTGCCCGTAAGCATATATAAATGCCGAATAGTTCATCAGCTCCATTCCTTCCCAGCGGGTAAATACCATCGGGTAATCTTCCGGATCGCGGCTGAAGAGGACGGTTGCATTATCGGCAAGGTGGAGGTCAACATTGCTTTTTAAGTGAATGGCCCCGGTTAAGAAAGTTCCATCCGGGACAAGCACCCTTCCTCCCCCGCCTTTATTGCACGCATCAATGGCTTTTCGGAAAGCTTCAGTATTTTTAGTTTTACCGTCGCCTACTGCCCCGTAATCTGTTATACTAAAATTATGGACAGGAAAAACCGGCGCCTTAATTTTTGCACGTAACTTCTCCATCTCCATCCATGGCTCTGAAGAAGAGTTCCATACCGTTTTTTGTTTAGAAGCGCATGACAGGACGAAGGCCAGCATAAAAAAACCGGCCAGGATTAAAATGCTGCGTCTGATATTCAAGAGTGTGTTGCTCATTATTCAAAAGTATATTACCTGATTGATAAAAGTATGCTGCCTGATTTAATTTATGATACAATTTTAAAGATAAAAGAGGAAGCAGTCATATATTTTCCTCCCTGCGAAGCTGTAAACAAATATGCCGGTTTTCCTTTAATAAACAAGACCTGAGGCCTTTCCAAACGCCCATAGCGTTTCAGATAAGATGGAGGTGCCGGTTCTGTTACATATTCCCTCAGCGGCTTGAAAGCAATTTCCGGCTCGCCCCATTTAATTCCGTCTTTAGATTCCATATACAGGCCTGCTTCCTGGCTGTAAACACCCATATCACGGGCAAGAAGCTTAAACTTACCTTTCTCCTGCCACACGAAAGCATCCTCAAACTGCTTATTGCCTCCTTTGGAGGAAAAATCAATCACCGGATTTCCGGCATATTTTACATAAGGCCCTTCCAGCCACTCTGAAACAGCAAGGCCATATTTCCGGTTTCCCCTGATCACGGGATCTTTCGAATGATAATATTCATCAGAATTCCACGATTTATAATAGAGCCAGTACCGTCCGTCCGGATGTTTAATAAAAGATGGGTTGGTCGTACAGTGGTCATCCCATGCCCCCGCAGCACCGGCTTCCAGTAAAGGCTTATCGGGCCGCTGCCAGGGGCCGTCCAAAGAATCAGCCGTTGCAAGCCCTATACGTTTCGTATCCGTTTTGCCGTTAGAATTCCCCATAAAGAACAGGCAGTATTTACCGTCGACATATTTTATGTGCGGATTATGGCAGGTCGTCGCGTCCCAGTAGCCCGGGCCCCGTGGGGCAAGTACCGTTTCAACATATTCAAAAGAAGATTCAGGGCTGCTGGCAACAGCATGGGCAATCTCCGAACAGTTGATCCATCCCCCCATTCCCTTTGCTGCAGGCCAGCGCGAGAAGAAAAGATGAATGCGGCCATCCGGCCCTTCTACCGGACTGTTGCACCAGACATACCAACCCTCCATTTCAAGAGCCCGGCCTATCGGTTTAAGCTTTCTGCAAAAAGCCGAAACAGGATCATCCCTGAAAGCTGCCGCTCCTGCAAAACTATTATCAGGATGGGTAAAAGGTGAATGTTCATCATCGCTGAAAGCTGTGGCTCCTGCTAAACCCGGAAGGGCCGCCAGTGCCGAAAGACAGGATAATTGAGAAATAAACTCTCTTCGTTTCATTATAGTTGGTTATTCAGACAACATATGGCCAGTTCAACGCGATCTTAGCAAGGATTTGTATTTTCTGCAACCTGTGGTATCCTGACTGAGCTGATAATACTCTAATTAACAGATATTAGTCAGAAAGTAATAGTATCGTTACAATTAATATAGTTAGTTTAATATAGTTAGCTGCTAAACATGATTGACTAAGAAAGTATACCAGTACTACTCCAGCCTATTCCTGCCCGGATTCCATCTGTAGCACCTGTTATTCTTTCCTAATCCGTCAGAGAGGCCACTATAAGTCCACCTTTTCGTCAAAAAGGTGGACTTATAGTGGCCTCTCTGATGCTTCTCTGGTGCAGCATTTGGACATCCGGCAGGATCCCTCTGCCATCCTTCTCTTCATCTTTTGACTTTAATCCTTTCATCCTCTGTATTTTATACTGATTATAAATTATACTTTTTTCTCCTTTTTCTTTCTTTTCTTCGCAATTTTACTTTCGTTCAGTCTCAGCCGCAGACCTCCGCATTGTCCGGTTCTTTGATCAACCCCCATCCCTGGCCTGGCTGCTGATCACTGCAGGGTTTTAAAATATGGCAACAATCGACAACAAAGGTGGGATCCACGGCAAGGCCGGCGCGATGATCTACCGCAGCTACCGGGGTAAGAATATTATGCAGGGACGGCCCAAAAGGTTTAAACAAACACTGGCAAGCAAGGAAAGTGCCGGTGAATTCGGAATGGCAAGCAGTGCTGCAAAAGCCATCCGGCAGGCTTTTCAGCCTTTTTACCACCATTATTACGACGGGGCCATGATCAACCGGGTTACTTCGGCTGTTTCCCGTTGCATCGGCAGCAGCAGGACCAAAGGGCGCGGGGAGCGCGACCTGCATGACGGGGAGCTTTCCTTCCTTCAGGGAATGGAGTTCAATGAGAACAGTCCGCTTTCGAAGGCATTGCAGGTGAAACCGGAGGTAAGCCGCAATGAAGCAGGACAAGTGGTCGTGAAGCTGCCGCAGATCACCGTTCCAAAGGACCTCCTTACCCCCTTTAAATGGAACAAGGTCCACCAGTACCGGCTGAGTTTCGTACTGGTTGGTTTTAACTTAAGGGAAGAGTTCTTTGAATACCTGGGGGAGAAAACAGTGGAAATGGAGATGAAAGATATCACCGAAGCCCTGGAAGTGGTCTTTGAAGGAGAAGTACCAAAGGGATGCCTGCTACTGCTAATGGCTAAGCTTGATTGTATGGAACATGATTATTACCAGGGCGGGTACAGCAGCATGAACAGTGCAGAGTTCTGTCCGGCAGCCCTGATTGCGGCTTTCCAGTCAACCGACGAGGCGGAAAAAGGATATGGAACGAAAAGACTGGCGGCAAACTACGATGCTGCGGTGGCTGAAGGAAGGGTCTGCCCGACCATGCCGATTACGGAATATCCTGGCAACCGGTTCCTGGCCAGGACGCGGATCCCCAAAGGCTACAAAATGAAGGAGAAGGAGCGGCAGCGAAGGCAGCAGCAGGAAGAAACGGAGCAGGCACTGCTGAAGAAGCTGGAAGAGAGGAAAAAGAACGCAAGCGGGCTGACGGGAACCAGGGTGAAGTTCTAATACTAAAAAATAAATATGGGAAGATCTGCAATAGTTGAAAAGCTTCTGCATAATATGGATAATATGTATGAGCTTGGAAGACAGCAGGCGTTTGAACTCGGAAACCCATTTTATTACCAATTGGAAGATAATAAAGACCTGTGGTGCAAGGAACTACCAACAGGAGAAATTTATTTGGTCAAAATCAAGGTTTGTAATGATGAAAACAATCTTCCTCTTATAATTAATGATACGATCATTAGACGATTAAAATGAAGCAGCCAGAGTTATAAGTATTGAATCCAGCCTGTCATAGGTTTTCCTTCGGAAATATTCCAACATCTGAATACTTAACTTAAAATCCATAAAGAACTGCAGATATAGAGGGGGAAGACTGAAAATATTTTATTTGGTTTGTGGATTACTGTCAGAATTCACATTCTATGGGTCTTGTTCACTTTTGTTAATCTATACGTAATGGCTATAAAAAGTGAATTTTTAAAGAGGTATGGGGTTGGATGTATTTAAAGTCTTTATAATTGCAGGTATACAGATCAGTACAATGTTGTTCGGCAATAGCCGTATGCAGACAATCGTTAAAGTTTTTATAGCCTATAACCATCGCTAAACTCATCGCCCGCGTAAACTCAGCACCGCCGTAACCGAGAGGCCCGGATGATATCAAAGCATCCAATTTCAAGTTAATAAATACTGCAGGCTGATTCAGTTTGGCTAACACAAACCCAACTTCCTGAATGCTTAACCATGATATAAAAAAACGGTTAGCGTTAATCATTTCATCAATCAGATCGATCGCTTTTATGTGCAACTGCCCGTTCTGATTGACTAATGAGTGAACTAGTACATCAGTATCTGCATAGTCCATTACTGCTGATCAGGATACTGAGATTCGTCAATAAGAGCGCGAATATCTATATCAGGTGCTATGACAGGGGAACTTCCACGGCTGTCACTGATCATTTCAGCCAACCGATGATTATCTTTAACCTTATTTTTATCTTCCGGCTTGACAGACTTGATAGTAATTTCAACTTCCTGACCCGCAAACAGCGTTTTCAGGGACTTAAGGAAAGTCATACTGATATCTTGCGCCTTTAATCTGTATGTTGTTTGCATAAACAAAGATAATTAAAAAATAATTTTTGAGAAAAAAAAGCTGGGAATGATATTTTTTAATGCTTAGAATTGAATTAATAAATATTTCTCATGTATACCGTTATTTAAGGCACCTCGTGTGTCTTGTCTATACCACTGGTTCATTATTCACTCTCAATTAAAAACCAATTCTTGCGTATAACATAAACACCTCGAGACAGAGCCAACGAGGTGTTTATCTAATAAATATTTCATATTGCAGCGGAACTGCGGAAAATTAAATTACGGGAAATTAACTTAAATGATATCTTGAAAATAGTAGCCTTATTTATCAACTCCTCCCAATTCATTCAGATATATCTCCAAACGAGTATAACCATTCTCTACCTTTGTATTGTTATCTGCTTTTCCGGGATCCGTCTTTTGCTTCTTTTCCCATTTATCAGGCATACCATCACGATCAGTGTCCTTTTCTGATTTTCCTCCTTTTATTTCACCCTGGCCACCGGCTTCGGCTTCGTTATGGAAGATCCGGCCTTCTTTGCCTAAGGATTTAAGATAAGAAATAAGGCGGGTATCGACGGCATCACGATGGATAGAGGCGCCGGCGCCTGCGAGCACTTTCTGATAAGCTGTTTCTGCATCATCGATTTTATCCGGGCTGATAGCCGGATTCTGGGGAGCGCTTACAAGTGTGGC
This sequence comes from Sphingobacteriales bacterium, assembly GCA_015654985.1. Classification (GTDB taxonomy): domain Bacteria; phylum Bacteroidota; class Bacteroidia; order Sphingobacteriales; family Sphingobacteriaceae; genus Arcticibacter. Next base: position 5,262 of record JAATFW010000304.1, read on the forward strand.
TTTGGCATGAACGAAATCTGAATCAACCACAGTTCTTCCGTTCAAGGCTCCGTCCTGGTTTAAATCGACCATATTTCCCTTATGATAAACATGGTCTGTAGCAGCAAACATGCCTATAAACTTGCCCTTTGAATCTGGACCTGCGATGAAATAATTATTGATGATATCCTGCCGGTGATCCGCGCTTGAATGTCCGCCAACCAGGCCATTACTGCCCCAGTTGTAAATTACATTATTTACAAATTCGATCAGGGCTTTTGCTTTGGGGTTACGGCTCTGGTTGTCTATCCAGAGGCAATGATGGATGCTCAACCGTTCAGGTCTTTCAAGGAGGGCACCAAAGCGTTGCGGGTCGATAGACTCGCCAATAATACAATATTGAAGGGTGATATTTTTACTGTTCCTGATATGGAGGTCGTCCCATCTTCCCCACTGTACAGAAACATGATCAAAGATCATATCATGTGCATCGTCGGCAACGAGAACACAGGCTCCGCGGGGCATATTGATGCTGCCTCTGAGCCGGATATGCCTGACAATCACATTATCGGACCCGGAGAAAGACACGCTGTTGCCGTAAATAACAATGCCTTCGCCGGGAGCGGTCTGTCCTGCAATGGTGATAGAGGAGGCTACCTTTATCCCTGATTTTGTTCTGATCACGCCGCCGACATCAAAGACGACTGTTCTGTTCGGCTGGCTCACGGCATCGCGAAAGGAACCTGCACCTGAATCTTCGAGATTGGTAACATGATAGACAGAGCCACCCCTCCCGCCTTTGGCATATTTGCCAAAGCCTTCGGCTCCGGGAAAAGCTAGCTGCTGAGCATTGATGCTGCCTGCAGCAAGGATCAATAATAAAACAAAACAAGCGAATGCTGTTTTCATTATGTTCTTTTTATTCTCACTTTTTATTTCTGACATGTGTATAGTTTTACATTTTTTGAAGAGACAATTGTAATGGTGCTGCTATCCTTCGCTGTAATATTTATGTTTTCAAGCTTCCAGTTCTCCGCGTTTTTTATTGACCCGGCAGTACCTGCACTCATCATAATATTCTTAAGCTGGAAATTTTTAAGAGGTGTTTCGTCAAGTCCATCGGCAAAGATGGCTTTGCCTGCACCTTCTGCTTTTATATCAGAAATATAGATGTCTTTAAAAACAGGGATTCCCTTTTCTGCAGGTTCTACCGGGTGCAGCATTTTTTTCCAGTGCTCCGGGATCGTATTGCTATCGAAACCTGCAGGAAGGGCAGAATAGCTATAGGAAGGATTCCAGTTTGGCGTTATTTCCAGCGCCACACCAACTTCTTTCATTTCGATATTTTCCAGGTAGATGTCTTCCACAACACCGCCCCGGTTTTTGGCCGATTTGAAACGCATTCCTACTTTGGTGCCATGAGCTTTCAGGTTTTTAGCTATGATATGCCTCATCCCACCGGATGTTTCGCTGCCAAATGTAATTAATCCGCCGCCTTTACGTGAAACACAATCGCGGATGACGATATATTCGGCGGGCCGGTTTACACGGAGACCATCCCAGTCGCGGCCGGATTTGATACAGAAATTATCGTCGTTGCAATCGATATCACAGTTCTGTACCAGGACCCAGGAAGAGGAATCAATGTCAATGCCGTCGGTGCTTGGTCCGCTTCCTCCTATATTATTCTGAATTGTGATCCCATCTACGGAGACATAGGATGAGTAAAGAATATGAACCGTCCAGAAACCCGCCTGCTGAAAAGTGATGTCTTTGATCAGAATATCCTCGCAATTACTGACAAGCATGGTCCGTGGACGTTTTGCATCATAATCAGCAATC
>JAATFW010000008.1 GCA_015654985.1 Sphingobacteriales bacterium
ACGGAGCCGAAATTGTCCATGAAGACAATTGGGGTTTGAAGAAATTGGCGTATCCTATTCACAAAAAGACAACAGGATACTATCACCTAACTGAATTCAGGGCTCCGGGTGAATTAATTAACAAACTGGAAGTTGAATACAGGCGTGATGAACGTATCATGCGTTTTTTAACCGTATCGCTTGATAAGCATGCAGTTGTTTACAACGAAAGAAAACACAGCGGTGCTTTCCAGAAGAAAACTAAACCTGAAACATCAACTGAGGAGGTAGCAGGATAATGGCAAAAGAACAGATTCAATACGTTACTGCCCCTAAAGTAGAGGATAACCGTAAGAAATACTGCCGTTTTAAGAAGAACGGGATCAAGTATATCGATTATAAAGATGCTAACTTCCTTTTGAAGTTTATCAACGATCAGGGTAAAGTTTTACCACGCCGTTTGACCGGAACTTCATTAAAGTTTCAGCGTAAGGTTGCTCAGGCTGTTAAGCGTGCCCGCCATATCGGTATATTACCTTATGTTACTGACTCATTAAAATAAGCGGAGGTTAAGCAAATGGAAATTATTTTAAAACAGGATATTAAAAACCTTGGCGAGAAAGACGATGTAGTAAACGTTAAGCCTGGTTATGGACGAAATTATCTTATTCCAAAGGGCTTCGCTACTTTAGCAACCGGGTCGGCAAAGAAGGTTTTAGCTGAGAACTTAAAACAGGCTCAGTTTAAACAGGAGAAAATTAAAAATGATGCTCTTGCAGTTGCTGCCAGATTAGAAGGTGTAAAACTGACTATTGGTGCTAAGGCAGGTGAAAGCGGCAAGATCTTTGGTGCTGTAAATACCATTCAGGTAGCCGATGCATTAAAGAAAGAAGGTTTTGAAGTTGACCGCCGTCGTATCACTTTTGAAGCTGAACCTAAATTTGTTGGCGATTATATAGCCAATCTTAACCTTCATAAAGAGGTTAAAGTTAAGGTTCCTTTTGAAGTTGTAGCTGAATAAGTTAACAGATAATTTAATAAAAAAGGCGCCCCTTTCAGGCGCCTTTTTTATTTTTGTGCCCATAATGTCCTCAAAAAAACGTAAGTCCTCACGTAACAAGTCATCTTCCCGGTTTTCCAGAATTCTGAAGATAATTAAAAAAACCTCGTTGTATTTTTTGGGCCTCACCATTCTGTGGGTCATCGTATATCGTTTTGTAAATCCTCCTGTAACCTGGCTAATGCTTCAGCGGGGCTTTGAACGTAAAGCGGGCGGTAAAGACTGGAAGATCGATAAGAAATGGCGTGATCTGGATAAAATGTCTGATAATTTAAAATATGCAGCGATATCGGGAGAGGATGCCGGTTTTATGAATCACTTCGGTTTTGATCCTCATGCCATACAGAAAGCCTATTTAAAGAATAAAGCAGGAAAGCCTATGAGAGGAGGCAGTACCATTAGCCAGCAAACAGCCAAGAACGTTTTTTTATGGCCCGGCAGATCATGGCTAAGAAAAGGCTTTGAAGCTTACTTTACCGTGCTTATTGAGCTGTTCTGGAACAAGGACCGGATCCTTGAAGTCTATCTGAACGTAATTGAAATGGGCGATGGGATTTACGGCGCAGAAGCAGCGTGCTACGAGTATTACCATAGATCATCTGAGAGATTAACGAAAAGACAGGCATCTTTACTGGTGGCTATATTCCCAAATCCAAGAAAATGGACGCCTGAACATCCTACGCGCTATATTCTGTACAAAAGTGCAATTATCAGGAGAAATATGCGGATTGTAAGAAAGCAAGCGTTTGATTAATAAAAATCTTTATACAACGTTTAGCTGGAAAAAACGGGAATGCCAGCTTAGTTTAAAAGGAACTTCCCACGAAGAATCCAATTCTTTTTTTGTTTGCACTGTATTATTAAATACGATGGTATCCTCATTGATCTCTCCCTGCCTGAGCAGTTTTTCAAATTCACTTTTGCTGCAGGATATCACATCGTCTCCTTTGCGGTAAGCCATATTAAAGCGGTCGAAAAGATTTACACCGAATTCCTGTTCAATCTGTCTGATAACATTCGACGATTTGTCGATGGAGCATCCGCTGGCACCTGCAACTGATTCGTCTACCATAAGGATAATAAAGCGATTGTAGCGCATTTCATGTTTTGCCGCAAGCTTGTGTCCATGCGCATCCCAACCACCCGTAAAGCTGCTTAAAATTCCCTCAATCCGGCTTTGTTCCCCGTTGTTAAAAGGCCTGTCGGCCTGATATATCCATATTCTTGAATTTTCAGAAATTTCCATACGGCAAATTTACTAAATTCTTAATTTGGTACTCTTGTTATTGACTAAGAAATAAGTGAAAAAAGTTTTATATAATATCCGGCAAAAACGAGAGCACTGATCCTGCCTTTGACAGGACCGACCCTGCCTTTTTTCAAATGAAATAAACTTTCCTTGTCTCATACACTGCTAAGGTTGGTTCTCATTCACAGAAGTATGTTTTGAAATTCTCACTGCCATTCGCACCTGTGTTGTATATTCTGTCCTTCAGGCAGCATGACGGCATCAAAACCGATTTCCCGGGAAGGATTGAGGGGGGCCTTTTTAATACTTTCGTCTGACCGATATGGGCACATGCCGTTATACGAATAAAGTCACGGGTTACATATCCTCCTGCCAACTCCCTAACCAGTGCCTGATCAAACCCTGATCATATGAGGATCATATCGGCATCTCATAGGGATCATGTCGGGATAATGTTGGACTTTTATCCAACATTATCCCGACATGATCCTGAGATTATCCCGACCAGATGAGGCGCAGGTGAGCGCCTGGTCAGGCGACTGGTACCGTTATTACCTGAAATCTCTTAAATATTAAGGTACGATTTTCTGGTTTTATAGTAAACAGCACCGCTCTGACGATAACTTTCGAAATAAAGCCGGATAATATCGTGCAGAAAGGAAATGTTGATTCGATGACGACTTCACTAAGAATGCCTGTGGTAAATATAGAACCGGAATGGCTGGATACACTTAGCCTTTATCCAGATAGTTTTAAGGGAAATCAGGGATGAATAATACAAAACATAACAGATAGAATAGTTCTGTTCCGGCCTTTTTTATTTTATTTTATTTGTTAATTTTCTTATTATCAGTTGGAAAGGGGGCCTGTTCCGGCCTGTTTTCTAACTTTTTTTTAAAAATGTTTTAATAAACCGAAAAAGACTCTATTTTTGCAGTCCCAAACAACGGGCTGGTACCTTAGCTCAGTTGGTAGAGCAAAGGACTGAAAATCCTTGTGTCGCTGGTTCGATTCCAGCAGGTACCACAAACAGAAAA
>JAATFW010000345.1 GCA_015654985.1 Sphingobacteriales bacterium
CAGTTGATGAATTCATAATTTGTTTTATCATGCTTTTGCTGCTTTTAACTTCAGCTTTGCTTTTATAATGTTCAATATTTTTTATACATTAGAGGAATAAATGACTTCAGAGCCTCCTGCCAATATCTAAAGTCAAGGTAGGCACTTGGGAAGTGATAGTCAATACCCCCGGCCACATATTTTCATTAAGTATATTATTCTTAGATTTATATCCATACAGAATATTATTCTGTCAGTATGGTGTTTTTTGTTAGAAAAATTTGGAGCTCGTATACCAAAACTTACTTTGGTATACGGTTCAGTGAAAATAAAAGGAGTAGCACACAGGTCATTTTCTTCCTGAAACACGCTTAAAAAGGAAAAAACTTAAAAAAAATACAAAAAAAACCGGACGACATGTCATCCGGCTCAATCCCTTTTTAAGAAGGTTAAATTAACCTGCAATTCCTTCTGCCAGGACGGTGATCTTATTGTTAAGTACTTCAACAACCCCGCCTTTTATGAAAAAACTTTCTTCACTTTTTCCGCCTGCACGGATAATAACTTTACCATCTTCAAGAGTAGAGATGATAGCAGCGTGATTATTCAGCACTTCAAAAGAACCCAGTGTACCGGGAACTGTTACCGAAGTAACTTCTCCTTCATAAACAGTCTGATCAGGGGTTAAAATTTCTAATGTCATATTTAAGTTATATGTTGTAGGTTGAAAGTTGCGGGTTGAAAGTTGCGGGTTGTATAGACTCTTAACGCATTCAACCCGCAACCTTCAACCTGCAACTTTCAACTTACTTATCCGTTAGATTCAGCTAATATCTTCTTGCCTTTTTCTATTGCGTCTTCAATGGTACCAACCAGGTTGAAGGCTGCCTCAGGATACTCGTCTACCTCTCCGTCCATGATCATATTAAAGCCCTTAATAGTATCTTTAATATCAACCAGTACGCCTTTTAATCCTGTAAACTGTTCAGCAACATGGAAAGGCTGGGATAAGAAACGCTGAACGCGCCGGGCCCGGCCAACTGTAAGTTTATCTTCTTCAGAAAGTTCGTCCATCCCAAGGATGGCAATAATGTCCTGAAGTTCTTTATAACGCTGCAGGATTTCCTTAACGCGCTGAGCCGTATTATAATGTTCATCACCCAATACCATAGGGCTCAGGATGCGTGAAGTAGAGTCAAGAGGGTCAACAGCCGGATAGATACCAAGCTCTGCAATCTTACGTGATAATACAGTCGTTGCATCAAGGTGGGCAAAGGTTGTTGCCGGAGCAGGGTCAGTAAGGTCATCCGCCGGTACATAAACAGCCTGTACAGAGGTGATAGAACCATGCTTTGTTGAAGTGATACGTTCCTGCATTAAGCCCATTTCAGTAGCAAGGGTTGGCTGATAGCCCACGGCCGAAGGCATACGCCCCAATAAAGCCGATACTTCAGAACCTGCCTGAGTAAAGCGGAAGATATTGTCTATAAAGAACAGGATATCACGGCCCTGGCCTTGTCCGTCGCCATCGCGGAAATATTCAGCAACAGTTAACCCGGATAGGGCAACACGCGCACGTGCGCCCGGGGGCTCGTTCATCTGTCCGAATACGAAAGTACATTTAGAATCTTTTAATTGCTCATAGTCAATTTTATCAAGGTTCCATTCGCCCTTCTCCATTCCATGCATAAACTCATCACCATATTTAATGATACCCGATTCAAGCATTTCGCGCAGAAGGTCATTTCCTTCACGTGTGCGTTCGCCCACACCGGCAAATACAGAAAGTCCTGAATATGCTTTGGCAATATTGTTGATCAATTCCTGGATCAAAACGGTTTTTCCAACACCGGCACCGCCGAATAACCCGATCTTACCACCTTTAGAATAAGGTTCGAGCAGATCGATCACCTTAATTCCTGTAAACAGAATTTCTGTCTCGGTTGAAAGGTCTTCAAAACGGGGAGGATGGCTGTGAATGGGGCGGCCATTTGACTTGTCAAGGTTAGCAATACCGTCGATTGCATCACCTACTACGTTAAATACGCGGCCCTTAATCCCTTCACCCACGGGCATTTTAATAGGAGCACCGGTATCAGTAACATCCATTCCGCGTAATAATCCGTCGGTAGAATCCATCGCTATGGCACGAACCCGGTCTTCACCAAGATGGTTCTGAACTTCAAGGATGATCATCTGTCCGTTTGGTTTAACAACCTCTAATGCATCATAGATTCTGGGGAGTTTGGCATCATCGGCAAAGCTGACATCAACTACTGGTCCGATGATTTGCGCTATTTTTCCAATGTTTGGCATATTGATTTTGGAGTAAATATGTTATTTTCAATGTTTACAAGCTGCTTTAAGGCCGCTTTTTGGGTCTGCAATATTACGTTTTATCTTTGAAAATCAAATGTCTGATTGAAAAGATTTTCATTTTGATTGCAATTTTTTTACCGGACAATTTTCGTTCATAAAAGAAAATGCTCAGTGGCTTGTTTTAATAGCAATTTATATCATGTTCCTTTTTTATGTTAGGAGCCCCTGCTCTCTTCAGTTAATGAGCAGCATCATGTTATTATTAAAAACCAGACGAAAATAAAGCTGTTCTTTCAAAAAGAAAATGATTTGTATCATGAAACTGAAAGAAAATTTTAAGAATATATTAATGTTTGCTGCCAGCGCCCTATATTTGTTCTTTTCCGGCGGTATCGCTTACGCTCAGAATAGCACAGATAATGCCGGCGGCACTATCAATGATGGCCGTGATACAGAGTGGTATATGCAACCCTGGGTATGGGCAATTGTAATTGCATTAATAATCATAGCTATTGCATATTACAGCAGAAACGGAAGCCGCAAAAATCTCAAAGAAGGAACAGAGAAGGGCCTGCATTGATTTAGCTGTAGTTCTTTTTGCTGCTTATTTTCCGGCTGCTGTTTATGCCATAAATTGAGATATTTGCAGGATGAAGAAAATACTGGTAACAGGAAGCAACGGTTTGCTTGGGCAGAAGCTGACATCGCTCATCCTTTCGTCAGGACGCGGTGAGCTCATTGCCACCTCAAGAGGCGCCAATCGCTATTCACAGAAAGAAGGATACCTCTATGCCGAAATGGATATTACTGATGCCGGTCAGGTAAGGGATACTATAAGACAATTCAAGCCCGATGCAATTATCAATACTGCAGCTATGACGAATGTAGATATCTGCCAAAAGGAGAAAGATCTCTGCCGTCTTCTGAATATTGAGGCTGTTAAAATACTGGCAGACGTATGCTCTTCCGAAAATATTCATCTTATACATCTTTCTACAGATTTCGTCTTCGACGGCAAAAGCGGACCGTATGCCGAAGATGCAGAACCAAATCCACTGAGCTTTTACGGACACAGCAAAGCTGATGCAGAAGCTGTCCTTTTAAGATCCTCCTGTCGCTGGACCATTATCCGTACAATACTGGTATACGGAATTACCGCTGATATGAGCCGTTCCAATATTGTGCTTTGGGCAAAAAGCGCCCTTGAAAAACGTGAACCTTTAAATATAGTAAATGATCAGTGGCGGATGCCCACGCTTGCTGAGGACCTGGCGGAGGCCTGCCTTCTTGCCGCCGAACGGGAATGCACGGGGATTTACCACATTTCGGGTAAGGATATGATGAGCATTTTTGAACTGGTACAACGCATAGCCGCTTTTTGGCAACTCGACAGTTCTTTTATCCGCCCGGTATCTTCAGATTCACTTGGCCAGAATGCCAAACGCCCTAAAAAGACAGGTTTTATACTTGATAAATCGATCCGTGACCTGGGTTATCACCCTCATTCATTTACAGAAGGGCTGGAAGTGCTTTATACCCAGTTATCCCATTCGGGAAATCGCTTTTAATGCCGGATAAGCCTGGAATCTGGTTTTTTTAACGGTAATTTCATCTGGCATCATCCGGCCGGTAACCCTTTTTTGTAATCATGTTAATATATAGAAGCCATTCCTTTTATGATTCAGGTCGCGGCCTGGTTATAAAGCCCCGGAAAACGCCCCGGCGGACGCCTGTTAAAGGAAGGGGTAAAGAGAGTGTCTGAGGAACCAGTAGATGATTAAGATAAAATTAAAAGAAGGCTTATAGCCGCATCCGGGATATCCCTACCATAAACCTACCATGTCCCTACCTTTTTATACTTGAAAGGTAGGGACATGGTAGGCTTATGGTAGCAACATGGTAGCTGTAAATACAAGCCATCTACAGGCCTTCTTCTGTTTCTCCATTGATCTTTCAGAATCCTTCAGGAGTTCGGTGCGGATTCTATGATGATGACATAGAAAACAGATCTGATCTTTAAAAATTTAATTGATAAAATAAATGTCCTTATATTGCAGCAATCATTCAGGAAAAAATGGCATTATCACCAGGGCAAAAAGCGCCACAATTTAAATTATACAGTTCAGAATTAAAAGAGGTTTCTTTGTCTGATTATGAAGGCACGAAAGTGGTTATACACTTTTTTCCAATGGCCTTTACAGGTGTTTGCACTACCCAGTTATGCACCATGCGTGATACATTTGGTTACTACGAAGGGTTTGACGCCGGGGTGCTGGCCATATCAGTAGATTCGCCATTTACCCTGGCTAAATTTAAAGAGGAAAATCATTATCAGTTCCCTCTGCTGTCGGATTTTAACAGGGAAGTGTCGAAAGCCTATGGCGCATTTTATGAAGAATTTGTATTCGGGTTGAAAGGAGTTGCAAAGCGTGCGGCATTTGTAGTGAACGGGTCGCAGGAATTATTTACGCTGAGGTGCTTGAATCTGCAGGAGAACTGCCCGATTTTGAAGCAATCAGACAGGCCGTTAAAAGTTAAATTTTAAAAATCATTATAATATGGATAGTAGTGTAATACTGACCGTTGCAGGAGTTATCTTAGCCCTTTTCTTTTTTTTATACCTCCTGCCAGTGAACCTCTGGTTTACAGCTCAGCTTTCGGGCGTTAAGGTAAGTCTCCTTAACTTATTTTTAATGCGGCTTCGTAAAGTACCTCCGTCACTGGTTGTCAATGCCCTGATCACTTCGACGAAGGCGGGATTAAATATCAATTCCAACGAAGTTGAAACCCACTTTCTTGCGGGCGGACATGTAAATAATGTAATTAAAGCGCTTATTTCAGCCGATAAGGCTAATATTCCTCTGACGTTTAAATTAGCAACGGCCATTGACCTTGCTGGTCGTGATGTGTTCGATGCCGTTCAGCTGTCTGTAAACCCGAGGGTGATCAACACTCCCCCGGTTGCTGCTGTGGCAAAAGACGGGATTAAGCTTGTTGCCAAGGCTCGGGTTACTGTAAGGGCCAATATCAACCAATTGGTTGGGGGAGCAGGTGAAGAAACTATTCTGGCCAGGGTTGGTGAAGGAATTGTTACCACCATCGGATCTTCAGTAAGCCATAAACTGGTGCTCGAAAACACTGACCGGATATCTAAAACGGTTTTAGAAAAGGGCCTTGACAGCGGAACCGCCTTTGAAATACTGTCCATTGATATCGCCGACATTGATATTGGCGACAATATTGGTGCAAAATTACAGGCCGATCAGGCAGAAGCCGATCTTAAGGTTGCCAATGCACGTGCTGAAGAACGGAGGGCTATGGCTGTTGCTTCAGAACAGGAAATGCGGTCTAAGGCACAGGAAGCCCGTGCTAAGGTAATTGAAGCTGAAGCTCAGATACCTCTGGCAATGGCAGAAGCGTTCCGTTCGGGTAATCTGGGGATCATGGATTATTACCGGATGCAGAATTTGAAATCGGATACTGATATGCGCTAATCGATTGCTAAGCCCGGCAAAGGCAAGCAAACATAAGGGGCTTCAGTTGAATGTTCTTTTTTAACGGGAGGCAAAGTCAATCCGAAGAACTGAAAAGTTATGGACGGTAATGCCATCCTGGGAAAGCTTGTCATTAAGTGTCAAAACCGGTTGTAGTTCCTCCGGCTCCGCAGGGATGCCATCCTGACAAAGTTTGCAATTAAGCGATACAGGCTGTCGGGCAGAGCAACGTCATCGACGATGCTGTAATTACAATAGTTTACGACATGTTCGGGCTTCGGGATAGTATAAATGCCTGAGAACCAGTTTTTGATCCTTTTTAACCCTGTAATGTTCAATTTTTTTTGGATATGTTAACTTTTTACTTCTATCTTTGCAGTCCGTTAACAAATGGACTTGTAGCTTAATTGGATAGAGCATCTGACTACGGATCAGAAGGTTGGGGGTTCGACTCCCTTCAAGTCCACCACCAATTTCAAAAGCCTTTTCGAATAACGGAAAGGCTTTTGAAATTTTAAAATAATCCTGATGCTAAATCTTGTTTTGTTTGGCCCTCCGGGAGCCGGTAAGGGTACCCAGTCTCAGAAACTCATAGAGAAATATAACCTCGTTCATTTGTCAACGGGAGATATTCTCAGGAGCGAAATTACTAATGGTACAGAATTAGGTCTTGAAGCTAAGAAGCTGATGGATCAGGGAGTTCTGGTACCTGATGCCGTGGTTATTGGAATGATCAGCAATAAGCTTGATTCCAATAAAGATGCCAGGGGTTTTATTTTTGATGGCTTCCCAAGAACAGTCGCCCAGGCAGAGGCACTTGATGCTTTACTGGCTTCAAAAAGTACTCAGATCTCGGGAATGATCGCTCTTGATGTAGAGGATGAGGAACTTCAAAAGCGCCTTCTTCTAAGGGGAAAAGATTCAGGCCGGCCTGATGATGCAAATCCTGAAGTGATTCGCCGAAGGATCGAAGAGTATAATAATAAGACAGCCCCTGTTGCTAACTTTTATAAAGATCAGGGAAAATACCATAGTGTGAATGGCCTCGGCAGTATTGATGAGATTTTTTCTGCTATCTGTAATGTAGCCGATACGCTTTAAGTAGTTATGGGTTATGAATTATGGGTTATGAGTTTCCGGTGATCTTCTGAAAATTGGGAAAAATTCATACTCCACAACTTGCATACTTCTTAAATTCAATATTAAACGATTAAACGGATTTCAAAAACACATGATATTTTTGAACAATGGTATTTATAACTCATAATTCATAATTCATCACTCATAATTCATGTCGGGATCCAATTTTGTTGATTATGTAAAGATCTGCTGCCGTTCAGGGCAGGGCGGTTCTGGTTCTGCGCATTTGCACAGAGATAAGTTTACTTCAATGGGTGGCCCTGACGGAGGCGACGGCGGAAGAGGTGGCCATGTGATCCTTCGTGGAAACAGCCAGTTATGGACGCTTTTGCATTTGAAGTACCGCAAGCATGTAATTGCCGGAAACGGCGAACCGGGCGGAAGTTCTTTAAAGTCGGGTAAAACCGGCAGGGATGAATTTCTTGAAGTGCCCCTGGGTACTATTGCTAAAGATGCGGAAACAGGTGAAGTTTTATTTGAGATTACTGCCGACGGACAAACCGAAGTTCTGACACCCGGAGGCAGGGGAGGTCAGGGAAACTGGCACTTTAAAACGCCTACCTTGCAAACCCCCCGCTTTTCGCAACCAGGCGAGCCGGGAAAAGAAGAATGGATGATCCTGGAGCTGAAGGTTCTTGCAGATGTGGGGCTTGTAGGATTTCCAAATGCCGGTAAGTCAACCCTGTTGTCGGTGCTTTCTGCCGCCAAACCTGAAATTGCTGATTATCCCTTTACTACACTGGTGCCTAACCTGGGGATTGTTTCTTACCGGGATAACCGCTCTTTTGTGATGGCCGATATCCCCGGTATTATTGAAGGGGCTTCATCGGGAAAAGGGCTGGGGCTGCGTTTTCTCCGGCATATTGAGCGAAATTCAGTATTGCTTTTCCTGGTTCCGGCGGATACAAACAGGACTATCACCCAGGAGTACGAAATTCTGTTAAAAGAACTTGAAGAATATAACCCTGAACTGATGCATAAGCCGCGTATCCTTGCTATCAGCAAAGCAGACATGCTGGATGATGAGCTTTTAAAAGAAATGCAGGCAGAAGTTCCTCCTGTTCCATTCATCTTTATTTCTTCTGTGGCTCAAAAGGGACTCAATGAATTGAAAGATATGCTCTGGAAGGCAATTAATGGGTAAGATTAAAAGTTGTTCTATTCAACTCAATTGCGAATACACTGTATTCGCAATTGGAAACACCGGTAAAACAAGTGTAAATATTCTACCTGCCTTTTATGCCTGTTATCGCAGTTTTAAATTATAGCAGTTTAGTGAGGTTCAACCCGACTGCTATATGTGTGTTAATCAAAATTCTTTCCAAGCTTTTCCACCATTTCTTTAGGTACGTTTTCCAGATCGAGCACCAGGAAGCCATCAAGGCTGTCAGAAAATTTAGGATCTATATTAAAACAGATAATTTTTGCATTTAAAGCAATATACTTGCGAAGCAGTACCGGAACTTTCATATGTGAAACTTCGATCTCTGATATAAGGTTATCGAGCGATTTCAAAGAATCTTTGGACTCTAAAAGCAAATCGGAGTCAATTTTTGAGAAATCGACTTTAAACTTTTTCCTTGGCTTTACTAACTGGGCCATCTCATGATCAAAATGATATTTTGAGATATAATTTACAATCAGCGATTTTGAAAACTTTGAAAAACTGTTGCTGATGCTGACAGGGCCGATGAGGTAACGGTAGGTGGGATTGGCGATTAGATATTTCAGGATGCCTTTCCACAGTAAGAAAAGAGGAAGGGGTTTCTGCTGGTATTCCTTCCGGATCCATGACCGGCCAAGCTCCAGGCTCTTTCGCAGAACGGGGTAGAACTGTTCTTTTATTTTGAAAAGTTCCGCTGTATAAAAGCCTATTTTCCCCATGCTGAAGAATATCTCGTCGCCCTGCCCAATGCGGTATGCCCCTACAATTAATTTGGCTTCCATATCCCAGATAAAAAGATGATGATAATAAATATCATAGCCATCAAGGTCCAGTGATTTATTAGTCCCTTCGCCTATTTCCCTGAATGTCATTTCGCGAAGCCGCCCGATCTCTTTTATAATATTGGGAATTTTTGAAGTCGGTGTAATAAAAACTTCATATTGTTTTTCCTCCAGAACTTTGAATTCCGGCCTGAGCAGTGCTACTTCCGAGTTCAGAATAAATGGGTCTGCTTCGCGAATTATTGGTTCGGCCCTTTTTCTTATTTTAAAAAGGTTGCGGGGATTAAAAAGTCTTTTCTCATTCTCAAGACTGGTGCCAAGCGAGTAGGTTTTAGCTCTGAGATAAGCCAGCAGCTTTGATGTATTATTCTGAAAAGGAATATCTTTTGGGCTTATAGGCTTGCCTATTCTGAGCTTGATGGTGTGGCCATACTTATTAAAAAGTTCCGAAGGTAACTTAGCAGTGCGCAGGGTGGGATGAATCATGCTCAGAATATTAAAGAGCAACCCGTTATTTCCATGAAAGTATATTGGTACCACAGGAACCTGTGCTTTGGCTATAATTTTACCGACAACCGGATGCCATAACTTATCAGTAATCTGCAACGATTCACGGCTGTAGGTGGAAACTTCACCGGCGGGAAAAATCCCTATGGGTACCCTCCTTTTTAGCAGAGCTAAAGTACTTTTAATTCCGCTGATGCTCGAGGAATGTTCAATGTTTTCGAACGGGTTGACGGCAATAAAGTACTCGCTCAGATTGGGGATCTTTTTCAGGATGAAATTTGCCATTAGCTTAGCTTCCGGGCGTACTGTACATAATATTTTGAGCAGCACCAATCCTTCAATACCTCCGTAAGGATGGTTGGCAATCGCTATAAAAGCTCCTTCTGCCGGAATGTTTTTAAGCTCGTCTTTATTAAACTCCACCCGTATTCCAAGTATTTCAAGGATCTTATCAATGAAGTCTATTCCTTCAAGATGCTGTGCTTTTGCAAACGCTTCATTAACATGATTTATTTTCATAACTTCCATGAGTAATGAGGCAAGTCCGGGAACATGCAACTTATCAATATGGGTAGCTTTAGCAAATTCTTCTTTACTTATTACTTTCATTTGTTGAGCGGCCTCCGAAAGAAGCAAGTTTATTAAACCTTGAAACTACGAAAAATTTAAATTCAATACGATAAGTTTTTCAAATTGTCAGTCCTGCAGAGTTAACACGCTAAGATAAAAATGTTTTATATGCAATTTACAGGGACAGGATATAAAACAGTGATTCACTGTATTGTCTGTTTTTAAAGGTGTTCATGAGTGCTTACGTAGTTATTCGTCATACTGTCTGGTTTAAGGCGGCCATGAGTGCTTACCCGGTTTTTACCGGTCTCTCATCCTTCTTCGAAGAGCAGTTTTATAGATAAAAAATATGATTGAAATCACCATTCCGATCTTTTTTCAAAATTAATTTCAAAACATTTTGCAGAAGTAATTCTTTTCTCTACATTTGGTCAACCAATAATTGGTCAACCAATGAATTCCTTAATAGAAACGATAAAAGCGATAGAAGTAGAATCACCCGTAGATAAGATCATTCGCCAGTTAAAGCATCTGATCGTATCAGGGCAGCTAAAACCCGGCGACCGGCTTCCGGCAGAGCGGTCCCTGGCCGAAAAGTTTGGTGTGGGAAGAAGCTATGTGCGTGAAGCCATTCTGAAACTTGAGTTTTATGGACTCCTGCGTACCAGCCCTCAAAGCGGAACCTATGTTTCGGGGTTAAGTATCAATGTGCTCGACAATCTTCTTACCGACATCATCAATTATAATAAGGACGATTTTAATGCCCTTATAGAAGCACGGTATTATCTGGAACTCAGCGCTGTTAAAGTTGCGGCTGAAAGAAGGACGGAAGAGGACCTTTTATCAATGGATAAGGCCCTGACCGAATATGAGTATAAAATTAACAATGGCATGAACGGTGTTGAAGAAGACCTTTTGTTCCATGTTAAAATTGCAAGGGCTACTAAAAATCCGGCAATAGAATCCATGCTGCTGATCCTCATTCCCGATCTTATTAAAAGCATTAATGAGAATAAGGTTTGCGGTGAAGGAAGAGGGATATTGTCGATCCCCGAGCACCGGGCTATTTTAAAAGCGCTTGAGGAGCAGGATAGCCAGGCAGCAGAGAAGGCCATGGCTGCACATCTGAATGATATTTTTCAGATCAGCCGGGCAGGATATACAGCAAAACAACTTATAAACAAACAATTATAGTTAAAGCCTGAATTCGGCTTTAATATTTTTCAGAGAACTGATTTAAAAAATATTTCCAGATGAACTACTTAAAAAAAGTGGTACTTGTTATCTTTTGCATCAATTTTACGCTTTGTGCGCTGGCTCAGAAGCATCCGAATATTATGGTGACAAGAGCCGGGATTGAAGAGCTGAGAAAGGGTTGCAACGACTATCAGTTGCTGCGCGATTCATACCAGGAGGTTAAAAAGGAGGCGGATAAGGCTATTGCCGGTCCGGTTAGCATTCCTGTTCCAAAAGATGGGGGAGGAGGCCCCTCTCATGAGCAGCACAAGAGAAATTATCAGAATGTTTTAGCTTGCGGTATTGCATACCAGATCAGCGGGGATGTTAACTATGCAAACTATATAAAGGAGGTATTACTGGGATATGCTGCCCAATACGAAAAATGGCCGCTGAAACATCCTAAAAGTAAAACCAGCAATCAAACAGGCCGGATTTTCTGGCAAATCTTAAATGACTGCGTGTGGCAGGTGCATATGATCCAGGGATATGATCTTGCTTTTGATGCTATACCGGCCGGCGACAGGAAAATAATTGAAAACAAGCTTTTTACTCCGGTAGTAAAATTCATTACTGAAAATTCGGCTGAGACCTTTAACCGCATCCATAACCATGGGACATGGGCGGCAGCCGCAGTAGGACTTACCGGTTATGTATTAAACAGGCCTGAATATGTTGAAATGGCATTAAAGGGTTCTGATAGAAAAGGCAAAAGCGGTTACTTCGCACAACTTGATGCATTGTTCTCTCCCGACGGGTATTATACCGAAGGTCCGTATTATCAGCGTTACGCTATTCTTCCTTTCGTCATATTTGCTAAGGCTATTAACCAGTATCAGCCTGAGCTGCACATTTATGATTACAGAAATAAAGTGCTTGAGAAAGCCATCAATACTTCACTTCAGAGTACATATAGCAATGGCGTTTTCTTCCCTGTAAACGATGCTATAAAGGATAAAACATTTGAATCAGGAGAACTTGTATATGGTGTAGACCTTGCCTATTCAGAAATGGGAGGAGGTGCCGATCTGCTGGATGTTGCCCAAAAACAGGGAAAAGTAATTGTCTCTGATGCGGGATTTAAAGTGGCTAAAGATATCGCCGCCGGCCGCGCAAAGCCCTTTAATTACCGGTCTATGTGGATTGGCGATGGAAACAACGGCAAAGAAGGGGGCCTTGGAATTCTACGGTCGGGTTCGAATAAAGACCAGCAGTGCCTGGTATTAAAGGCTGCTTCGCAGGGAATGGGTCATGGTCATTTCGACCGGCTTAACATCCTTTATTATGATAATGGTTCGGAAGTATTCCCTGATTATGGAGCTGCGCGCTTTATTAATATAGAGTCTAAAAACGATGGCGAGTATCTTCCCGAGAATAAAACATGGGCGAAGCAAACTGTTGCCCATAATACGCTGGTGGTCGATCAGACCTCCGATTTTAAAGCTAACTTAAATGAAGCGCAGAAATATTATCCCGACCTGATCTGTTTTCAGGGAAGCGGTGATATTCAGGTGGTAAGTGCTAAAGAAGACAAGGCATATCCGGGAGTTTCTATGACGAGGACTACAGCTCTGGTTCATGTTCCTGAGCTGGCAAAAGCTCTGATGGTAGATGTTTTTAAAGCAGCATCCGAAGTTCAGCATCAATACGATCTGCCATTCTGGTATAATGGTTATATAACGGATGCTTCATTCAGAGTTAACGCATTTACCGGTCAACTGAAAGCGGCAGGAAGCAATTACGGTTATCAGCATCTTTGGCTTAACAGTGAAAATACTGTTACCGAAGGTGCCGGCTATATTACAGTAATGAATAACCGCCGTTTTTATACAACCCATTTTGCCGGCGGAACCTCTTTAAACGTAAAGCTGGTTTCTCTTGGCGCTAATGATCCAAACTTTAACCTCTTTAATGGCAAGGCGTTCATTCTGTCGCAGCCAAAAGCGGCTGATCAAACCTTTGTGTCTGTTACAGAGAGCCACGGTCTTGTAGACCCGGTGGCCGAAACAACCACCAATGCAAAGAGCAATATCACCGGGCTGAAACTTGTAAAGGACGATGAAAACCAGACCCGATTTTCATTTCAGGTAAAGGGAAAAGTATATCAGATCGTGGTAAACTATAACGACAGAAAAAATTTCATTCAACTTTTAAAATAATAAATAAATATATGATACAAAGCGATTTATTTCAGATTGAGCAGGATATTCCATGGGAAAAGGCCGGAGAGGGAGTATTGCGCCAGATTTACGGATACGACGAGCAGATCATGCTTGTAAAGGCAAAGTTTGAGGCCGGGGCCATCGGTGTTTTACATGAACATTATCATTCGCAGGTAACCTATGTTGAAAGCGGCGTATTCGAAATGACCATAGGTGAGGAAAAGAAGATCATAAAGAAGGGTGATGGTTATTATATTCCCCCTCATGTGATGCATGGATGTGTATGTGCGGAGCCCGGAATGCTGATAGATATATTCAGCCCGCATCGTGAAGACTTTCTTAGTAAATAACCAATAAACCAATAAATAAATGAAAAGGATAATCGCATCAATGTATTGCCTGCTGTTGCTGGCTTTTACATCCTCAGCCCAGGACACCGAAATAAAAAAGGTAACATATCCGCAGGGGTATAGTGAACAGCTTAACGTTGTTTACACGGCCGTTAACGGATGGGAAGGTAAAATGGATCTCTATCTCCCGGCTAAAGAAAACGGGCCTTCTCCTGCTGTTATCAATATTCATGGAGGGGGCTGGAATAAGGGGACCAAGGAATCACAAACAGGATTTAGCAACTTCTTCAAAAAGGGGTATGCTGTAGC
>JAATFW010000204.1 GCA_015654985.1 Sphingobacteriales bacterium
AATGTTATAGTCGATAATATCAACGGCACTCCCATATACGTGCAAAACGTTGCCGAAGTGACCGAATCAAATCTTCCGAGGCTGGGGCAGGTAGGCCGCGATGCTGATCCTGATGTGGTGGAGGGCATAGTGGTTATGCGAAAAGGGGAAAATCCAAGTGAGGTAATCAGCCGTCTTAAAGAAAAGATAGCGTACCTTAATGCTGCCGGTTTACCGGATGATGTAAAAATAAAACCTTTTTACGACAGGGAAGATCTGGTGAACTTTGCCACCGGAACGGTTATGCATAACATGATTGAAGGTATTATTTTCGTCACCCTTATCGTGTTGCTTTTCATGGCCGACTGGCGTACTACGCTGATTGTCTCCGTCATTATTCCGCTGGCTCTTTTATTTGCTTTTATATGTCTTAAGCTGAAGGGAATGTCTGCAAACCTTCTTTCGATGGGTGCTATTGATTTTGGCATTATCATAGACGGAGCTGTGGTAATGGTTGAGGGGATTTTTGTGGCTCTCGACCACCGGGCAAAGCAGGTTGGAATGGAACGGTTTAACAGGCTGAGTAAAATAGGACTGATAAAGAAAGCCAGTCTTGAGAATGCAAAGGGCATATTCTTCGCTAAGCTGATCATTATCACAGGATTGATGCCCATCTTTACTTTTGAAAAGGTAGAAGGAAAAATGTTCTCTCCTCTTGCCTGGACGCTGGGATTCGCCCTGCTGGGTGCTTTATTATTCACTCTGACTCTTGTACCCGCACTTTCTCATGTGCTGCTCAGTAAAAATGTAAAGGAAAAGCATAACCGCTTTGTGGAATTCATTATTAAAAGCAGCATGATTATTTATGAGAGGAGCTTTAGGGCACGAAAGACAGTATTGTCTGTCGCCGTGGTGCTTCTGGCTGTTGTTTTATTCAGTTTTAAATTTCTTGGAACAGAATTTTTGCCCGAGCTGAATGAGGGGTCTATATATGTAAGGGCTACAGGACCATTGAGCACTTCTCTCGGGGAGTCGAAGAAACTTGCAAACGAAATGCGGAAGATCTTTCTGAGCTTCGATGAGGTAAAACAGGTGCTTTCACAATCAGGCAGGCCCAATGACGGAACAGATGCTACTGGTTTTTACAATATAGAATTTCATGTGGATATTTATCCTCAGAGTGAATGGGACCGGAAGCAGACGAAAGAGCAGTTAATAGAACGGATGCAGGATAAACTGAAGGGATATCCCGGGATCATGCTCAATTTTTCGCAGCCTATAATGGACAACGTAGAAGAAGCGGTGTCGGGAGTGAAAGGTTCTATTGTTGTTAAGCTTTTCGGCGACGATTTTAAGGTTGTAGAGTCACAGGAAGAAAAAATATACCAGATTCTCAATAGCGTTGAAGGGATTGAAGACCTTGGGATATTAAGAAATCTGGGGCAGCCTGAGCTGCAGATCAATCTGGACCAGCGTAAAATGGCCCTTTATGGTGTAACTGCCGCAGATGCCAATGCGGTTATAGAAATGGCAATAGGAGGAAAGGCCGCAACCCAGATCTATGAAGGCGAGCGTAAATTTGACCTGAGAATCCGCTATCCGGAAGATTTCCGGAATAATGAATCGGCGATAGCTGATCTGCGTGTACAGACTCTGCGGGGAACAAGGGTGCCCCTTGGAGAAATTGCTTCGATTACGAAGGTGGACGGTCCGAGTATTATTTACCGCGATAAACATCAGCGATACGGCGCCATCAAATTTTCGATACGCGGAAGGGATATGGGCAGTACGATCAGAGAGGCGCAGAACAGGGTAAACGCTTCGGTCAGTCTTCCCAAAGGATACAAGCTGGAATGGGCAGGAGATTTCGAGAACCAGCAGAGGGCTACGGACCGTCTGGGTCAGGTTGTTCCTGTCAGCCTTCTGGTTATCTTCTTCATTCTGTTTGTACTCTTCGGAAATGTTAAGGATTCCCTGCTGGTTCTCAACAATGTTCCTTTTGCGATTATGGGCGGAATTTTAGCTCTTCTTATCACTGGGATTAATTTTAATATATCGGCAGGAATAGGCTTCATCGCACTTTTCGGAATTTGTGTTCAGAATGGCGTGATACTGATTACACGATTCAAGGGCAATATTAAAGAGCTTAAACATCATCCTCATCCGGGTTACAGTTTTGCCGATGCCCTGAAAGACGGAGTTGAAGCAAGGATGCGGCCGGTGATCATGACTGCAATGATGGCTGCCATAGGGCTTGTGCCGGCGGCTGTTTCAACCGGTATTGGATCTGAAGCTTCTAAACCGCTGGCCATTGTAGTTATCGGAGGACTCATTACGAATACGATTTTCAACCTTTTTGTCTTTCCTTCCGTTTTCTATTTCGCTTACCGCAAAAAAGTTAATAAAGATTTGAACAGTATTAGAAAAGGTCAATAACAGAACCGACCAGGTTTACAAAGTTAAATACCTTCCATTTACATCCATGATGGATAAACGCAAAAAATGACCGGAGGAATGTTTAACCGGCTTTTTTTATTAAGTTTGGATGTACAACTTACTTTTACTATGGATATTTTTACGGTCATTACTATACTTGTTACTTTAAGTGCATTGTTTTCCTATGTGAACGTGCGTTACATAAAATTACCTGGTACAATTGGTATAATGGCGGTTGCCATTATGGCTTCAGTACTTCTGCTGATTACAGCCAGAACCTTTCCCCAGCTTACCACTCTGGTGGTTAACGTCACCAGGGAAATTGATTTTTCTAAAACGCTTCTGGATGTCATGCTCGGTTTCCTGCTCTTTGCCGGAGCATTGCATTTTGATATTAACAAACTGAAAGAACAACGTTTTCCTGTGTTGCTGTTAAGTACGGCAGGAGTAATATTGTCGACAGCAATTTTTGGCTACCTGCTATATTGGGTGAGCGGATTATTGAAGATTGAGCTCCCGCTCTTGTATTGCCTGCTTTTTGGTGCGCTGATTTCACCAACAGACCCGGTAGCAGTAGGTTCTATTCTGAAAAAGTCAAAGATCCCGGCGCATCTGGAAACCATCATTTCAGGAGAATCTTTATTTAATGACGGAGTGGGACTGGTATTGTTTGTTACCATACTGGAGATTATAAGCAGTAATGAAAAGAATATCTCTTTTGGTACTACTATGCATTTGTTTGCCCAGGAAGTGTTCGGAGGGATCTTACTGGGGCTGATACTGGGTTTGATTGCCTACCGGATGATGCGTTCTATTAACGAATTCCAGACCATAGTGATCATATCTCTTGCACTGGTGATGGGTATTTCAGTAGTAGGAAGCCTGTTGCATGTTTCTATTCCGCTGGCTGTGGTGGGCGCCGGCCTTTTCGTCGGAGCGAGGTCGAACGCAAATGGATCTTCAACAAAAACTGAAGAATATTTCGAAAGTATCTGGAAGCTGATAGACGAATTGCTGAATATTATTCTGTTTGTGATGATAGGTTTGCAGTTAGTTATTATGCCGTTTTTAACTGATTACTGGCTTATTGGACTTGTTACAGTGATCCTGCTGCTCACAGCCAGGACATTAAGTATTGTACTGCCTATAGCTTTTTTGAGGCGTACCCTGAAAATTCAATATAACAGTATCTTTATCCTTACCTGGGGCGGCCTAAGAGGCGGGATCTCTGTAGCGCTTGCTCTTTCGCTTCCAGAATCAGAGTTCCGGGAACCGATCCTGGCCTGTAGTTTCCTGATTGTGATCTTCTCCATTATCGTCCAGGGATTAACATTAAATAAAGTTGTTAATTTACTGGCAGGCGAAAAATAAATTTTCTTTTTGTGCTGCACATCAGCAATCAATTCCTTTGCAGGCTTATAGACAGCTACCTGGTTGGAACTTCTCCGGTCAATATTTTATGCTCAAGGCAAAAAAATAATGTTTGTTATGTCTTTATTAATCTTTTTTTAAGCACCGGCGTGTTCTTTTACACCGGAACACAGGTACATATGGCTAAAATGCCCGAGTGGAAAGGCTTTAACCTGGTGAATCCGCTGTTATAAACTTAACGGGTTAATTAACCTGAATACAATAACATCCTTATAAAAATATGAAACGATTGTTTTTGCTTGCAATTTTGATCATCGCACATTCACCTTTTTGTTTTGGACAACATCTGGAATATGCCGGGATCTTTGCACCTTCAGAAAGTCTGGTAAAGCCTTCCGAAATGCCATACCGGATGGATCTTTGTTTAAATGGTTCATGGCAATTTCAGCCGTTGCAGTTGCCGGATAGTTTCAGGGAAGGCGCTGGCCCGGCTCCTGATCTTCCCCGTATGAAAGCTGACGGGTGGGATAATACACCCATCCGGATCCCTTCGCCATGGAACGTCAATAGTTTTGCTGATAAGGATGGGCTGGGAGGTGACTTTCGCACTTTTCCGGGTTATCCCCGGGAATGGGAAAATATAAAAATGGGCTGGTTAAGAAAGACGTTTACAGTGCCATCTGATTGGAAAGACCGGCATATTGTGCTTCACTTTGAAGCAGTTGCAGGTGATGCCGAGATTTTGGTTAACGGTAAAGCGGCGGGCCGGCATTTTGGTATTTTCTTTCCCTTTGATATAGATGTAGACAAGCTGATCATCCCGGGAAAGGAAAATGAGATCTGTGTAGGCATAAGAAAGGCATCGCTGTTTGATAAAAGGGGAAATTATGGTCGTCGTACGTATCAGGCAGGATCATTCTGGGGGCAGCACATTGCCGGGATCTGGCAGGATGTTTACCTGGAAGCTCTGGCTGATGTTTATGTATCTGATGTATATATTAAACCAGGTGTGGGCCGCGACAGGCTTGAAGCGGAAATAAACATCAGAAATAATGAAAATAAAAGCGTCAGTATTTTTATAGATGCGGATGCCTTCAAATGGCTGAAGAAGGGGGAAACAGTACTTTCCGATATAGCTGTTCCGGGATCCGATCTGGCTTCTTCTGTATCCCTTCATCTTCCTGCAGTAAAAATAACGATACCTGCCCACAGCGAAGCAAAAGCCACTTTATCTTCAGAGGTAAAAGGAAAACTGGATTTATGGTCGCAGGAGCACCCTAACCTGTATGGCCTGGTGGTTAATACCAGCCTTGGCAGTAAAATAATTGATAAAAAGTATACGCGTTTTGGCTGGAGGGAAGTAACTATTGTGGGAAGCAACGTTTTGCTTAATGGTAAACCTGTTGTGATGAAAGGTGATTCCTGGCATTTTCTTGGGATTCCGCAAATGACGCGCCGGTATGCTGTTTCATGGTTCAAAGCAATGAGGGACGCAAACCAGAATGCGGTAAGGCTTCATGCTCAGCCTTATCCCCCGTTTTATCTTGATGTGGCAGACGAAATGGGGATCCTGGTGCTTGACGAAACGGCAATATGGGCAAGCGACGGAGGTCCAAAGCTTGACGACCCGGGATATTGGGCGGATACAAAAAATCATATTGCCGAACTAATATTTAGAGACCGGAACCACCCCTCCGTATTTGGCTGGAGCGTGTCGAATGAGGTGATGCCGGTGGTGAGGAATGTTTTTCGTGATCCTCCGGGGATGAGAGATACTTTAGTGAAACAGTATAGTGTCTGGAGGGATGTATGCCGGAAACTTGATCCTTCCCGCCAGTGGATCTCTGCCGATGGAGAGGATGACGGGGAGGGAACTTTTCCGGCATACATCATCCATTACGGAGGAAATGAAACGATGGACCATGCCAGAAACAGCGGAAAACCATGGGGAGTTGGAGAAGCTGGTAATGCCTATTACGGCACGCCCCAGCAGGTATCGGAAACGAATGGCGACCGGGCCTATGAGTCTTTTCTAGGTCGTATGGAGGGAGTAGCGGCATCTTCCTACGAATCACTTATCAACCAGAGTAAAAGAAATGCAGTTTACCAAAGTGTCTTTAATATGGTCTGGTACGGACTCCGGCCTTTGCCTCTTGGATTGAAAGATACCACACAGGCTCCCACGTTAAACGACGGCATATATTTCACTTCATTCAGAGAGGGGCTTCCCGGAGTGCAGCCGGAGCGACTTGGTCCTTATTGTACCACATTGAACCCCGGATATGATCCTTCCCTTCCTCTTTACCAGACGTGGCCGCTTTTTGATGCGATCCGTGATGCTAATGCCGGACAACCTGCGGGGACAGATAGGTGGCCTGTAAAAAAGGAAAGAGCTGCTGTGAAGAATAAAGTTCATCCGGTAAAGTCTGTTGGGCTGCTTTCGGGAGCAGGAAGCACACTTTCTGAGGAACTTAAAAGAACAGGTGTTTCCCTTGAGCAGGCAGGTATGGTCAAAATTCCGGATGTATTATTCATAGATGGAGTCCGCCCGCCTGCTTCAGGCAGCCTTTCGCTGATTAATAAGGTCTATCAGAAGGGGGGAACCGTTATTGTTTGGGGCGTTGATCAGCAATCGCTTCCTGCACTAAATCTTCTTCTGCCTGCTCCGCTTGAGATCTCTTCTGCGAGAGCCTCCTCATTGCTTCCGGCAGCACAAGACAATATTATCTCCGGTATTACCAATGCCGATCTTTACTTTTCGGAATTGCGTCCGCCCGAAATTATTACAAACGGCCTTGCCGGCCGGCTTGCAGAACAGAGCAAGGTACTTTTAAAAGCAAATCATACCGATTGGCTTAAATGGAACGGTCAGCCTGAGTACGCAAAAACCGGGATGATCGTACGTTCAGAAAGGGAAAAGGCAGATCCGGGAGTTGCATTAATTACGAAAGATGTTGAGGCCGGGAGGCTTATTGTGACAACATTACCCGCTGCTCCAAAGCATACGAAAGCAGAGAAGCTGGTACGGACAATTCTGAGGAATGCCGGTGTCTCTCTTGAATCAGGAAATGATGTGGGCAAACCATTGTTAAAAGACGGAAGAATCGTAAGAGCATTGGTTTGCGGCAATTTTCCCGCAGGATCGCTGGAAAACGGAGCCTCTAAAAGCTTTATCGACCCGGCGGCAGGTGAACAGTTCCGGGCCGGCGTACGTACGGAAGGAAAAACCTGGACTGCGGTTTACAATGAAAATGGGTTAATGGACCTTTCTGGTGCCCGGCTGGAGGGCCCCCGTAATAATGCTGTTGCCTATCTGAGTTTTTGGGTCTCAAGTCCGAGATCCCTGGATGACCTTCTGGCAGAGCCTGACATCCCGGTGGTGAACCTGGAAGTTTCAGCAGGTAATGCGGTGCAGGTTTATTTGAATGGTAAAGAGATTATTAATAACACCGGGCCGGCAAGTTCGCGACAGGAGAAATCTACAGCGGAGGCGCTGAAGTTACACAGAGGCTGGAACCATTTTTTGATCAAACTTATCCGCCGGGAGGGACGATGGCAGTTTTCAGGTAAGCTGACCTCCAGCAAACCTGTTTTTTTAAATGATCTGGTATCGGAACTGGAGAGACCATGAATAAAGAACAGTTTGATTGAACAATAAGGAGAGTAATAAATGTTATATATATCATGAGGATATTGTAAAGGGTGGAACCCTGGAACTGATAATGGGAGACAGGCCCAATAAAAACTGGGGCGGGGAATGAGAAAGAATTTCAGGAAATACATATAAAAGGAGCAGAACGCGGCCTGGTTAATCAATTATTAATGCTTTTTTAATGGTTCTGCTGCTTCTTTGTAAATACAGAGAATTAATATAACCGTTAAAGAACCACATTTTAATGAAAAGGATACAACCTTACGTTTTAGCTTTTGTACTTAGTATACTTTATTCATTCATTGAAGAAAAAAAACCAGTACTTCCTTATAAGAACTCCGGCTTACCGACGGATGAAAGGGTTGCTGATCTCCTCGGCCGCATGACCCTGGACGAAAAGATCCGGCAGCTCGATATGTTTAAGGGCGTCGAAATAACAGATATGGAGGGGCACGAAGCTACTGTATATTCTGAAGACAAAACCATGGTCATGATTGGCAAAACCGGGATCGGTTCTGTTCACGATCTGTATCCGCTGAACGCCGGTATTGTCAATAAAATTCAGAAGTATGCCCTGGAAAAAACACGGCTGGGCATCCCTGTTCTTTTTATAGAGGAAGGACTGCATGGTTATGAGGGATATGGAAGTACAACGTTTCCGGTTCCGCTTCAGCTTGCCGCCGCCTGGGATACCTCGCTGGTATATCAGGCAGGACGGGTGATCGCTACCGAAACCAGGGCTCATGGAGTGAATATGATATTGGGACCGGTGATCTGTCTTCCCCGTGATCCACGCTGGGGAAGAGTGGAAGAAACCTATGGGGAAGATCCATATTTATCGGCGCTGAACGGCGTTGCTATGATAAAAGGGCTTCAGGGAAAAGGACTTAGTTACCCCGACGCGGTACTCGCGGAGCCGAAACATTTTGCTGTACATGGAATACCGGAAGCAGGCAGTAATATTGCACCGGTAAACATCGGGGAACGGGAGGCCCGTTCGTCTTTCCTGAATGTGTTTGAGAAGGCGGTGAAAGAAGGAGGTGCTATGGGAATGATGGCTGCCTACAGTGAAATTGATGGAATTCCTTGTGTGCAGAATAAATGGCTTCTTACT
>JAATFW010000047.1 GCA_015654985.1 Sphingobacteriales bacterium
AGAAAAGTTTCTATTATCGGAGTTTTTAAAGAAGAAGGGGAGGACATGCTTGGTACTTCGGCCGACAAAACGGTTCTTTTGCCACTGAATTTTGCCCGTAACATAATTAATGTACAGGACGAACGCTATAATCCGGAGATGTCAGTAAAGGGAAAGGCAGGAGTGCCTGTAGAAGAGATGGAAAGCGAACTAAGAGGAGTGATGCGTTCTGTACGAAGGCTGAGCCCAACTCAGGACGATAATTTTGCATTAAATAAATCAACCATCCTGACAGCCGGATTAGATGCAATGTTTAAGATTTTAAACAGCGCCGGGGCCGCTATTGGCATCTTCTCAATTCTCGTAGGCGGTTTTGGCATTGCAAATATCATGTTTGTTTCCGTGAAAGAACGTACTAATATTATAGGGATTCAAAAATCGCTGGGCGCCAAAAACTATTTTATTCTCCTGCAATTTTTAATAGAAGCTGTAATGTTATGCCTGATGGGAGGAGCTATCGGACTCGCTATTGTATATGCTCTCGCTTTTGGCCTGAGATTAATTACAGACGTAGCTATTATAGTAGACTTCAACAAGGTAGTACTAATGGTTATCCTGTCAACTGCTATTGGACTGATATCAGGGATTATTCCTGCTTTTATGGCTTCCCGGCTGGACCCTGTTGAGGCAATCAGAAGTAAATAGGAGTGGAGGCGGGGCTGTGAAAACCTTCAACACGCGACCTTCAACTTTCAACCTTAACCAGCTCCTGCAGCAGGCGGTCTTTATTTATTGAAATTACACCCACATGCTCACAAACAAGCCCCCCGGCAAGATTTGCAATAGCAGCGGTTCTAAATTCATCAATTCCAACAGCCAGACACAGCGCAGTTGTTGCTATTACAGTATCCCCGGCGCCGGATACATCGGCTATTTTCCTGATATGGGCTGGTATGATCTTCTTGCCTCCTGATGATTGTATATACACACCAAGTTCAGAAAGAGTTACCATTATAAAATCAGCATTTAATTGCGACTGTAAATATTCAGCGGCTTTCTCGAGGTCACCAGGTTGTGCGGTGTTAATGTCAACTTTAAGTCCTTCCCTGAGTTCTTTGAGATTGGGTTTAAAAAGAGTAACCCCTTTATAATGTAAAAAGTTGCGTTTTTTGGGATCAACCACTGTCAGAATATTTTTCCTGGCAGCTTCCGAAACTACTTTTGAAATTAAATCCTTACTGAGAACACCCTTGTCGTAATCCTCAAAGATGATAGCGTCAACCTTGCGGCTTTCCGAAATTTCTTTGATTTTCAAAAAAAGTCTCTCCGAATCATCGGGTTTAAGTTCCTCATCTGTTTCAGCATCAATACGAAGCATCTGTTGGTTGTGACCAATTACCCTGGTTTTAACGGTTGTAGGGCGACTGCCGATCCTGACCAAACCTTCTGTTGAAAGTCCCTGTTGTTCCATTAAATGTAAAAATGAATCTCCCTCGGGGTCGTTTCCGATAACGGCACAAATCAAAGGAACAGCACCCAGCGACTGAACGTTCAAAGCTACATTAGCAGCTCCACCCAGGCGATTTTCCTTTTTCTTCACGGTTATTACAGGAACCGGAGCCTCCGGAGAAATGCGTTCTACAATTCCCCAGAGGTACGAGTCTATCATAACATCTCCGATAATCAGAATATTCAGGGTGTTGAACCGGCTGAACAATTCAATCATTTCAGAAGAGCTAAGGTGTTTTTTATACGTAAGGCAGCTTCTCTTAATTTATCTTCAGAGGCTGCATAAGAAATCCTTATTGATTTAGGATCGCCAAATGCATCTCCGCTTACCACGGCTACATGTCCCTGATTTAATAAATAAAGGGCCAGGTCACCGGCATTTTCGATCACCTCACCATTTTCCGTCTTCTTTCCAAAGAAAGAACTTACGTCAGGGAAGAAATAAAATGCTCCGCCAGGCAAATTAACCTTCAACCCGGGAATATCTTTAAGCAGATCGAATACAAGATTACGGCGTTTTAAAAAAACCTTCTGCATTTCAATTACACTATCAAGACTTCCGTTATAGGCCGCAACACCGGCCCGCTGAGTAATTGAACAGGTGCCGGAAGTAACCTGGCTCTGCAGCTTGTCGCAGGCATCGGCAATCTCCTTGCTGCTTGCAGAAAAACCGAGCCGCCAGCCTGTCATGGCGTATGCTTTAGAAAGGCCGTTAATAATGATCACCCTTTCTTTGATACTGTCAAATTCGGCAATAGATACGTGTGTGCCCAGAAAATTAATGTGCTCGTAAATCTCGTCGGAGATAATATAAATTTCAGGATGTTTCTCAAATACTTTAACCAACGCTGCAAGCTCCTCCCGGGTATAAACTGAGCCGGTAGGATTATTTGGCGAAGAGAACATAAAGACCTTGCTTCTTGGCGTTATTGCTGCTTCAAGCTGCTCAGAGGAAATTTTAAAGTCGCTTTCTATTGTTGAATCAATAAATACAGATTCTCCTTCTGCCAGTTTTACCAGTTCTGAGTACGACACCCAGTAGGGAGTTGGAATAATTACTTCATCACCGGGATTCACAAGACACAAGATAACGTTTGTAAGAGCTTGTTTGGCACCCGTAGAAACAACAATCTGATTAAAGTTGAAATCAAGATTATTCTCACGCTTCAGCTTTTCAGCTATTGCTTTCCGCAGGTCCGGATAACCGGGAACAGGAGAATAATAAGAATAGTTTTCATCAATAGCTTTCTTGGCTGCGTCTTTTACAAAGTCGGGAGTGTAAAAATCTGTTTCTCCTAAGCTAAGGCTGATCACATCAACGCCTTTCGCTGCCAGTTCTCTTCCGAGTTTTGCCATTTTTATGGTCGCAGACTCGGCCAGGTTGTTAATTCGGTCTGATAAAATGCTCATGAGCGCAAATATAATAAGAATTATGATCTCTTCATTTCTGAATCAGAAAAGGCTTGATTGTATATAAATTCCCGGTCTAAAATACCGGCACAGGGAATTATCTCCATTGGAATTTTCCCGGCATAAGACAGTATCGCACGATTTGAGTACTCATCGTCAGGGCCATTAATAATTATCTTATTTATTCTGACCTGATAGCTTTTCAACAGTGCCAGGCTAAGCAAGGTATGATTGATACTCCCGAGATAATGTTTAATCACAAGCACTGCTTCGGCATCAAATTTCTTAATAAGATCTATCATCAGATCTTTTTCATTCAAGGGCACCATTAGCCCGCCTGCACCTTCAATAATTAACTGGTTATCAGTTTCGGGCTTCACTATTTTATTAATGTCTATTCTGATTGCATCAATATCCGCTGATTTGTGAGGCGAAAATGGCCGGGTTAAGCGGTATGCTTCCGGATGAAACCGGCTAACCGGATTAGATACAAGACTTTTAACTGTCTGTGTATCCGAATTATCAAGGTCACCTGACTGAATGGGCTTCCAGTAGTCTGCTTTCAGCCGCTCTGTAAGTATAGCAGACACAACTGTCTTCCCTATTCCGGTGCCAATGGCTGTAACAAAAATAGGGGTCATAAAATTTCTTTTAGTAATGTAACAAGTGAGGAGATCTCTTTTTCAGAATTGAAAGTATGCAGGCAGATCCTGATCCGCTCTTTGTCAACAGGTACTGCAGGGTAAAGGATTGGGCGAACATTAAAACCGGCCGCCCTGATTTCTGATGCAAGTTTCTGTGCATTCTCATTTCCTGTAACAAGGAGGCTCTGAATTGGCGATGCTGATGGAATAAACTTCGTCAGAACCGGATCTGCTTCCTGCTTAAAGAATACAATTCTGGATCTGATCTCATTCTGAAAATCAGATTCTCTGAGCATTTTATACGCCATTTTGATACTTAAATGCGAATGAAAGGAAGCAGCCGTACTGTAAATGAAGGAACGGGCAAAATTTATTAGATAAGTTTTGAGATTATTATTACCCAATATTGCGGCTCCATGGCTTCCCAACGCTTTTCCATAAGTTATTACCCTTGCAAAAATACGGCTTTGCAGGCCGTAATGGTTAATCAGACCCCGGCCCTGCCATCCAAATATGCCCGTAGCATGTGCTTCGTCGACGATTAAAGCCGCTCCATACGTATCCGCCAGATCTGCCAGTGCTTTTAGCGGTGCTTCGTCCCCGTCCATGGAATAGATACTTTCAACTGCAATATAAATATTGCCCTTTGCCGCCTTTAATTTATCTTCAAGGCTCTGCAGATCATTATGCCTGAATGTATACCTGTTGGCATAACTCAGGCGGGCTCCGTCAATAATTGAGGCGTGAGCCAGCTCATCCACAATAATGGTGTCGCCCCGCTGTGGAAGAGAAGAGAAAAGCCCAAGATTTGCATCATAGCCGGAATTAAAGAGCAGAGAAGATCCTGATCCATGAAAAGAAGCTATTTCTGTTTCAAGTTCTTCTGTGAAATGACGATTCCCCGATATTAGCCTGGAACCGGTAGAACCTAAGGGATAATCAGGGAAGGAAGAAAGAAACGAATTGATCATCTCTTTTAATTCTGATGAGGCCGAAAATCCCAGATAATCATTCGAACAAAAGTCAGGCAGAGTATGATTATCAGCCAGGCTTCTTAAAGATAGCGCCTGCATTCTCTCCGCAAGCTTTTTGTCTATATACTGATCAATTGCTGTCAAAATCGCCATATCTGCCTCAAAAATAAAAAAGCGGCCGAAAAGTCGCTTTTTTATTTTTTAATGAATAAATATCAGATAAAACTTTTACTGAGATTAAGGATTTTGAGCCGGTCTTTGTCCGCCCTGGCCGCCTCTCGTTCTGTTCCTTCTTTCTTCAACCCACTGCTGATAAGATTTCTTCTGCTCGTCGTTTAATAATGCGGTGATCTGTTTGTCGTTTCCTTCCTGTACTTCCTTCATTTTAGACATCATTGCCTGACGATCTCCATCTGCATTCCTGGCGGCGGCCCAGACGCTATCCCGTGTTTTTGCCTGTGCCAGTTCAATTGTGTAAATCTTTGCTTTCTGGTCGGCTGTTAAACTGAGTCGTTTTTCAAGCATGTCTACACTTCTCTGAGCCGTTTCTTCAGGAGTACGTTGCTGACGTGGCTGTTGTTGTGCCTGGCTGAAAGATAATGAGCCGGCAAGTAAAGCAATTAATAAAAAAGTCTTTTTCATTTGAGTAATTTGTTTTTAAGTGGTATCATGAGCATTTCATTCATTCCTGTTTGTGAACTTCTGCAAATGCTCATGATGGTTTCATTGAACTATTGACTTCTGTTTTAGACAATGTATTGATAAATGGTTTAACGCATTAAAAATTAATTTTTATCCTGCTGGATCTGCATGATCGATTTTTGCATCTGTGCCATCATGGTTGTAAGACTTTCCATGGTTGGCTCGGGCGTTGGTTCCGGAAAAGACGTTGATATATATGCCTTTGCTTTCCATATTTCAAGCATATCTTCGGCCTGAACGGTATAAGGTTCGTAAACAGGATTGTCGGATATCAGCTTCAGTGCTTTGTTCTCCTTAAAACGATTGCCCGCACGCTTATAAACTACTCCGTCGGTCTTTGTAATAAAAATATAGGTCTCTCCTGATTTTACATCACTCCAGTGTTCCAGGTACTCGCCTATGACAATGGTACCCGGCTGAAGGGGAAGCATAGAGTCGCCTTTTATCTCAAAGGCCCTGTAAGTACCCTGATTTAAAATCGGCAGGCTAAACTTTGGAAGCTCACTGATAAATTCAGGATCAGCATAGCCGTTAAGATAACCTGCACTTGCCTTTACCGGAACCAGTTCTATGTTCTCACGATCCTCTGAATCTACAGAAATACTCAGTACTCTTATATTAGAAGCATCAGCTTTAGGCTTTGGTTTCCACTTGTCGGTGATCTTTTCATTTATAAGGTCATCTATACTCAGTTCATAAAAGTCTGCGAATTTTTTTAGCAAATCATACCGGGGTTCCGCACGGTCCTCTTCATAAGCTCCCACAAGAGAGCGTTTAATTTCCATTAAATCAGCGAATTGTTGCTGTGTAAGCCCTTTGTTCCGCCGCAGGTACCGTAGGTTGTTAGAAATGTTACGCATTTTAAAAATAAATTTGTATTTGCTAATATTGTTAGTATCTTTATGCCAATAAAATTAGCAATTATTTTTTAATATATAAAAAAATTAGTCATGAAAAGATATGTTTATATAATTACCGACAGGAACCGTACTTCTCTTCATGTAGGAATGAGTGCAGATCTTCTCAAAACTATCAGTTTTTACAGGCAGATGCCGAATTTGTTTTTTGATAGTCCCGGCCAGTTAAGCCGCCTGGTTTACTTTGAAGAGTTAAGAACAGAAGCAGACGCGCTTTACCGGTTCAACCTTATCAGCAGGTTTACCAGGCCGCAGAAAGAAAAACTGATAAGGGATGTTAACCCTGATTGGCTTGATCTTAGCCTGGGGCTCGATTACGAAAAAATGATCCTTTCTGCAGGGACGCATGTACCTATGCGAACAAAAAAAGCGGCCTAAAGCCGCTTTTTTTTAATAAATCCTTATTATTACCACCCTGGCGCAAATGTAAGTCCGAATACTCCGCCGTTTACATCTTTCCTCTGGAAAGGAATAGCAAAGTAAGGCTCAAGAACAAAATATCCGAACATATTGACCCGAAGGGAAACTCCGGCACTCATTGAAGGAGCCCTATCTATTATTGTTGAAGACGTAAATCCTCCTCCGGTGGTACTTGTACCCGATGTTTCAGAAGGAGTATCAGTCTGCCAATGAATCTTCGAATTGCTGTTATAAGCTAATCCTATATCGAAAAATAAATTCAGATCGCTGAAGAGGAATTTAGATGGTATAGCAGCAAGTTTTTCAGGTCCGGTAAAAGGCAATCTCACTTCAAAATTACCAACAGCTATTTTAGAGCCGCTAAGCTGATCAATATAAGCGGAAGAATTAGCGGAACCTGAGTTGTAAAAAGAATTAGCCTCATATCCTCTGATAAGGTAGGGGTAACCTACATACATGGGATATAACTTGCCCTGGTCTTTTCCAAACCTGTTATAACTATATAATCTTCCTGCTATTGTAACCGGTTTTGCACGTACATATTTTCTGAAATCTGCCGTAAGGGCGTAGAAATTATAGTCGCCTATATAACTTTCAATCCCGAGCCTGTACCTGAACCCGCTTAACGGAGATGTTACTCCAAAATAGGAGTTATCACCAACCAGGGCAGCATTCAACTGATAGATAGTAAATGCGTTAAAGCTGGCGCCGTAATAACTTTCGGCATCTGCTTTAGAAAGCTTTTTTTTCCTCGAGTCATATGGATAAGTGAGATCATATGAATTTATCTTAGATATCGTATTGTCTGGATTATAGGTAACATCAGCATAATAATAATCCGCCCAGCGCTCTATTCTGTAACTATAATATGCCGCTCCGGTACCCAGTTCAAATCTGAATATTCTTGAAAACGGATAAGCTGCGAATAACTGGACCTGATCTTCAAAGGTCCTTATTATATCCGTTCCTTCAATGTAACTTGAATTGTAGGCATTATTTGTCCGCTCGGCAACACCCGCATCCGGCTGAAAAGTTTGAACATAGTAGCCCGAAACATATGGAATGTGCGATACTGCTGTTCCGTAATTAATTCTGCTTTGCTGGTTGATATAAGCAACCTGGCCTCCAAAATCGTATATTTCGCCGTTTACAGCTGCAGTAGCATAGATCTGGTTCCGGCCAAGAATATCGCTGAAAATACCCTGTATGCCACTCGAGAGCCCTGTTCCGAATCTTCCAACAGAAGCCCCGACCCCGTTACTTGAAAGATAATCAAGCTTAAACTGAGGGCGGTAT
This sequence comes from Sphingobacteriales bacterium, assembly GCA_015654985.1. Lineage (GTDB taxonomy): Bacteria > Bacteroidota > Bacteroidia > Sphingobacteriales > Sphingobacteriaceae > Arcticibacter. The sequence goes on from JAATFW010000047.1 coordinate 7,852, forward strand.
TTTACGGATTTGATCTGGTTGTCGGTAATCGTTTCAAAACGCCCGAAATTTCTCAGGTTAGCATTGATCAGATCGACACCTGTCTGTTTTGAGGGAGGCAGAATTGCCGCGTCAAAGTTCAAAGCATCGGCAGCTACCGGCACCGGCTTAAACTCACTTGCTTTCGCATTGTATATCGTATATTTCTGATACCTGTAATAAGAATAAATTACATCATCATTTCTCGAAATGCTCAAAGCGGGAGAATATTCGGTAATTCCGCTGATCCCGGTAAAGTAATCGGTAAGCTGCTCCGTTTTTTGAGTACTTAAGGTATAACGGTACATGTTCCTGAACCCGTCACGGTTAGATAAAAAGTAAATCTGTTCTCCCGAGGCGGAAAACTGGGGGTTCATATTATTTGCGCCATTAAAAACGGGGATATCCGAAACCGCGTGGGTAGTAAGGTCCATTACAGCCAGGTTATAAGTGATGTTCACCCCGCTGGCCTTGTCTAAAGTAGTGCGGTCGCTGGTAAAAACCAGATACCGTCCGTCGGGCGAGAAGTTCGCCTGGTAATCAGAATATTTGTCATTGGTAAGCTGCGTGATCTTTTTGGTATTGATATTAAAAAGATACAGGTCGCTGTACCCGTCTTTCAGACCGGTGAGCGCAATTTCTTCCCCGTTAGGGGCCCATGCCAGATTACTGAATTCCCGTACATCTCCCAGTCCCTCCGTTGTTAACACTTTGCCGTTGGTTACATCTACGATCAGCAGTTTATTTATCCCCTGGCTGTATATGGTAAAGGCAAATTTCCGGCTGTCGGGCGACCAGGCCCCTGCAGATTCTATAAAGCTGAACTCATCGATATGAGTATTTGTTGTCTTACTGGTCAGCTTTCTGATAATACTTCCTGTCTGCGCATCGGCCAGGAAAAGATCTATACTGAAAAGTTCTTTTTCCGAAAGAAATGCTACATATTTCCCATTCGGGGAAACAGCAGGGGCCACATTCATATCACCGCCGTTTTTATTGTCAATAAGCCTTCGCCCAACAAGTACCTGTGCCGTATCTTTAAGAAAAGGCTTGTAGGTGTTTTCTATACTGGTCTTCCAAAGATTGGAGAGCGTTCGTTCATCGTACCCGAAGGTCCTTCGTATAGCAGCCTCATATCCAAACTTTGCCGTTGATTTAAAGAAGGGAACGATAATCGTGTCGCCGTAAGTGGAGCCGATATACGACCAGAAAGCTTCTCCATATCGGTATGGAAAGTATTTGTTACTTTCGGTAAGGTCCTTCAGCGAAGGAATATTTTTATTCAGGTAAGCATCGCGCATCCACATCGAAGTAAATGCATCCACTTTGCCGAGAGAAAAATATTCTGCCATCCCTTCAACCATCCATAAAGGCAGATTTCCGATATTTTCAAGATTTGTTGAGTCACCTTCAATAAGCAGATGATATTGAAACGCGTGAACCAGTTCATGCCCCAGAACATGCCTGGTCTGCTGATTCAGTTGCATTACAGGAAATACCACCCTGTTCTTCATTCCCTCGGTAACCCCGCCTGTTCCTACGCCAATCTCGCCGTCTATCGCAGTCGTCTGCTGAAAGTCGGGGGAGTTATTATATAAAATGATTGGATTCTTTCTCCCGAACGTATCCCTGAATACCTGCTGATGAAGGTCGTACCACACTTCACTTTCCTGCATTAAACGCTTCACCAGGCTGTCATTTTTCAAATAGTAATACCATTCAAAATGAGGTGATTGATTTACCTTGAACTTAAGGTTTTTGAAACGTACTTTATTCTGACCAAAGTACTGTCCATATGAAGGGCTGACCAGTCCGCCAAGAAAAAAAATAAATAAAAAGCAGAACAACCGGAAAGCCGTTTTTTTTCTTATTACGTCGAAATGTTTCATATCTTCTGGCTAAAGAATACTCTAAAATACTTTATATTATTACTAATTACGTATACAATCTACAAAATGCGAACAATACCTGTTTTTGCGCGATAAATAAATCTTTTAAGAAGATCAGGATTTAATTACCAGGCTTTTCATTTTTTTGTTTTCTTGCCTCCCGTCTTTCCTGCCGCTTCCGTCTTCTTTCTTCTTTTGGATCCGGTACAATTTCAATTTCAGCAGGCTTAACCGCCTGATTTGTTGACGCAGGGGGTACTATTTCTGTTGAATGTTCTACTGCCGGTTTGTCGATGGTAAGTGTATCTGGTATCATTAACGAATCTGCCTGTAAGCTGTCGGTGGCAACAGTATCAACAGGAGGGGGTGGGGTAGGGCATTTGTAATCGCGTGTAATTTCCACACCCGGAGCCGGAAACGGACCATAAGTATAGCCGGTAGAAGGATCATGATAGACCTTCTCCATAAACTTTCCGAATATAGGTAATGCGGTATGAGCCCCTTCGCCTGTTCCCGACGATTTGAAATGCACGCTGCGTTCGTCGCAACCCACCCATACGCCTGTTACCAGATCTTTGGTAATACCCATATACCAGCCATCTACATAATCAGAAGAAGTGCCGGTCTTTCCGCCTATCTGGTTGCCTTTTTTCCACAGGTCCCATTCCCATAAAGACTGCGACGTTCCCCCCGGCTCATCCATTCCTCCCCTGAACATATATAACATTAACCAGGCGATCTCCTCACTTATAGTGCGTTTTTTCTCAGCTTTAAATTCCTGGAGCACATTGCCGTCGTGATCTGTTATCCGCTGCACCAGGATCGGTTCCGTTCGTATGCCCTTGTTCAGAAAAGTCCCATAGGCACGCACCATTTCATATACAGACACATCATTAGATCCGAGGCTTACAGAAGGCACTGATTTTAAATAACTTTCAATCCCGCACTCATGAGCGTATTTTACAACATTATCCCAGCCTACCTTTTCTGTTATCTGCGCCGTAATAGAGTTAACAGACTTTCCCATTGCCCAGCGAAGACTCATTTCCCTTCCCGAGAAAGAATAGTCTGAATTTTTGGGCTCCCAGTATTTAGTTGAACCGCCCTCCTGGTAAGCTATTTTAACAGGCTTGTCAACAAACTTATCGCAGGGGCTCATGCCGCTTTCCAGCGCTGCCAGATACGCAAAAGGCTTGAACGTAGAGCCTGCCTGCCGTTTAGACTGGTTCACATGATCATACTTAAAGTGGTCAAAATCAATTCCTCCTATCCAAACCTTAATATGTCCGTTAAAAGGATCCAGCGTCATCATGCCTGTGTTTAATATTTTGGCATAATACTTAATAGAGTCAATGGTAGAATAATTTACTGTTTTTTCACCGTCCCAGCTAAAGATCTTCATCTTTTTGGGCTTATTGAGGTAATAATCAATAGAATCCTGGTTGTTATTGTATTTCTTTTTCAGGTATCCATATACAGGCAGGCGCTGCGCTGCCTTCTGAGGAAAATCGATGATCTCGTTTCCATCAGTATCCCGCCAGGGATTCTGATTTCCCCAAACATTATTGAGCCTTCTTTGCAGCACCTTCATTTGTTCGGTTACTGCTTCCTGAGCATATTTCTGCAATTTCGAATCTATTGTAGTATAGATCTTCAGGCCTGAT
>JAATFW010000274.1 GCA_015654985.1 Sphingobacteriales bacterium
GACTGAAAAAAGAGCGTTTCTTGAAGAGGCTGAACAAGATAAGTATATTCTCTTTATGGAACACGATCCCCTGGTTGAATGCTGTACACTTAAAGAAACCGAAAAAGGCATACGGCTTGCTGATACCTTTGCGTTAAAGGATTTATAAGCTGATTGAATTAATTCCGCCTTTATTGCTTTGCTAATAATCAGAAATACATCTGAGATTTGGCTAAATTTATTAATTCAAAATTTATTCAATTTATAAAACAGAGAATCAAACTCAGCCTGTAAGCTCTATGTGTGAAACCCAGGGACGGAGCTTTACCTGCTGATAGCTGACAACTAATAATACCATGCAGATTACACCGGAAAATAAATTGAAAAAACTGATTGTTGTAGGCGACAGGGTACTAATTAAGCCTTTGAAACCCGAAGAAAAAACGTCCACGGGACTGTTCTTACCTCCCGGAGTAGGGGAAAAAGAGAAGGTGAGGCAGGGTTATATTATAAAGACCGGCCCTGGCTATCCCATGCCGCTGATGGCTGATGAAGATGATGTGTGGAAAGGACGGGACGAGCAGGTGAAATATATTCCGCTTCAGGCTAAAGAAGGCGACCTGGCAATCTTTCTGCAAAGTGCTTCAACTGAAGTAATGTACCAGAATGAGAAGTATTTTATAGTCCCTCAGAGTGCCGTTTTAATGCTTGAACGTGAAGAAGAATTCTGATTTTAAAGTAATTTTGGCTAAACAAAGTAATTTTGGGTTTTCCTGAAACATTCTTACAGAAATACCCGTTTAATATTCAGGGGGCCTAAAAAAATAAAAAGACCAGCAATCAGTTAAGATAACAAACTGGCATACTGCGACATGGAATGATTTTTGCTCATTATGCCTGAAATTCAAATTTAATATTAAAAACAATTAGTTTACAACTTTTTTGTTTAAGAAGCGTTTAAGAGGCAAAAGTTTTTAACTTTGCACACGCTTTTTAGAAAGGGGTATCATAATTTTAGATGAGACAACTCAAAATAACACAATCGATTACTAATCGCGAGTCGCAGTCACTCGACAAATACCTTCACGAGATTGGTAAAGTAGATTTGATTACTGCTGAAGAAGAAGTGATTCTGGCCCAAAAGATCCGCGAAGGCGATCAGGCTGCCCTGGAACGCTTAACCAAAACCAACTTACGTTTCGTTGTATCAGTAGCAAAGCAATATCAGAATCAGGGCCTTACGTTAGGAGATCTGATCAATGAGGGAAATCTGGGCTTGATTAAAGCCGCCAAGCGTTTTGACGAAACTAAAGGGTTTAAATTTATCTCCTACGCGGTTTGGTGGATCCGTCAGTCGATCTTACAGGCCATTGCCGAACAGTCACGCATAGTACGTTTGCCTTTAAACCAGGTAGGGTCTCTCAGCAAGATCAGTAAAGCTTTTTCAAGGCTTGAACAGGAATACGAGCGTGAGCCTTCTCCTGAAGAACTGGCAGACATTTTAGAAACCACTGTAGATAAAATTTCTGATACACTGAGTAATTCGGGCCGCCATGTTTCCATGGATGCACCGTTTGTTCAGGGGGAAGAAAATACATTACTGGACGTTCTCGAAAACGACGATCCTAATACTGACAGTAACCTGATCAACGAATCGTTATCTGAAGAGATTAAACGTTCGTTACAGACGCTCACAGAACGCGAACGCGAGATCATCGTATTATTTTTCGGCCTGGGCACTAATCATCCGCTCTCTCTCGAAGAAATCGGTGAAAAATTTAACCTCACCCGCGAACGGGTACGGCAGATAAAAGATAAAGCGCTTCAACGCTTACGTCACACTTCAAGGAGTAAAATTCTTAAATCATATTTAGGATAAAAAGAATCTGCAAATGCATTCAAGGCTTCCAAGAACGGAAGCCTTTTTTTGTGGAAGTCTGTTTGATTTTTAAAGGCCACAAAGAACCAGCTAAGCAGTTTCATCCCCTTTGTGAGCATTTTGACCATGCAGATTGTGCTTAAATACTGTTTACCATAGATTGCAACAGAGGTCTTCTGCGTAACCTATCGGTCTCCCGCATTCTTTTAAAGGGCAGTTTTATAGATGAAATCAAGGTATTATTAATTAATGGTTTGAATAATAATTCCAAACTGCTAATTTGCTGCGGTGAAGACCTGGATCCAATTCTATCGCCTTTATTTTGTTTGGTTCTCTCTTGCCAACATTGCCGGGATATGGATTTTATTTCAGATCCCTTCCTTAACTGCCGTTTTCATAATTAAAGCGGCATTCTATCCCGCCATTTACCTTCTGAACGGCTTGTCTGCAAGAAGGTACTTCGCTTATTTTCAGAATCTTGGTTATACGGCACGCAGGCTTTTTACAGGGCTTTCTTTGCTTGATTTCCTGGCATTTGTAATATTAACTTTAATTATTAATCTCTTCCGGCATGCTTGAAATAGACAGTGTATCATTATGCTTCGGAATGAAGGAAGTTCTGTCGGGCTGCTATCTGTGCTGCAACGAGGGTGAAATAGTCGGACTGCTTGGGCGGAATGGCTGCGGTAAATCAAGCCTTCTTAAAATCATCTTTGGCTCTTTAAAAGCCGGCTTTATGCACTTCCGGCTGAATGATAAGATCACAAAAAGAGCTTTCCAGGGAAAAGACGTGGCCTACCTGCCCCAGTTTAATTTCATACCTTCTTTTCTCCGGGTTCAAAAGGTGCTGAACGACTGCAATCCCGAAATTATCACAGAAGAGGTCACCAGCTTTTTTGAGGCATTTAAGAATAATCGCCTGAATAATTTATCGGGAGGGGAACGACGCTTTTTGGAGTGCCTTTGGATCCTTTCCAGACCTGCCACCTATGTTTTACTCGATGAGCCGTTCTCAGAAATAGCGCCTTTTCAGATCGAGGTCCTTCAGGATATCATCCGGAAAACGGGCAAAACAAAGGGCATTATTTTAACGGACCATTTTTACCGTCCTCTGATGGAAGTAAGCGACCGGATCGTACTCATGCATAATAATGCAATTTATAACATAAAGGAGGAGTCGGAGCTTGTTTTGTATCATTATTTCCCCGACCCGGGTATTTAAGATTTTAATCAACATGATATCGTACTCTTTAGGATTTTAAAGTCTGGCTTTATTATTGTGAAAATTTATTTGCTTTTAAAATATATATTATATTTGTATAAGGAGATTAACAAATGCGTGCTATTAAATTTGAAACCAGAATATCCCCAACAGGATCCATACAGCTTCCATTAGAAACAAATTTGATCGGCAGAGAAGTTGAAGTGACTATATTGCCTAAGGAAGAAGAATCTCTTAATCTAAATAAAGCTTCGGAATTTATTAAAAAATGGGGCGGTTTTTTGAAGTCAGAAGATGCTGATCAGGCTAAGTTTGAATATTTGTCGAAAAAGTATAAATAATTGAGGTTCTACTGGATACGAATATCATTTTAGATATAGCCCTTAAAAGAATTCCATTTTTCGAACATGCAGTTGAATTACTTTTAAAGATTGATCAAATTACAATCTCTGGATTTATCACAGCTTCTACAATTACAGATATTTATCATATTTCAAAAAAAGAGAAAGGTCATAATATGGCAGTTGAATTTATCCTGGATTTAACTAAAATTATTGATATCATCGGAGTTAATAAGGGCGTTATTTTATAGGCATTAACTTCTGAAATGAGAGACTTTGAAGATGCCGTCCAGGCAAATGCTGCTAAACAAAACAATATAGGCATCGTTGTTACCCGGAACATTAGTGATTTTGAAAATAGTGATCTTTTAATCTTTACTCCTGCCGGATTTCTGAATTGGTTAAACGAACAATAAGTAAAGCTTCCAGAGAAGGTGATGTATCGTTTTCATAGTAAGCAATATTCATCCGATAATTAATATTTCGGTCTGTTTAAAATCGCTTCCTTTATTACTGCATCGCGCATATCAAATTCGTAAGCGCCTTCCTGATCTTCATGAATGATACTCCCGGAGCCGTGCCGGTGCGACTGGTGAATACTCCTGTTTTTCCGGGTTTCGTCAGAGACGTCTTCAAAATTATGTGTCAGCTCAACCCTTTGAGGAATCTTTTTCTCTGAAAATACAGACTTTACCGGCTTCTGCTTTTCGTACACGGGTTCTTTATATTCCCGTTTATAAACCGGCTCATAAGGACGCCTGGAATCATAGCTTTCTTCAACCAGCTCCGGTTTCGGCCTGGTTTCAGGTTTAGGATAGGGCTGTTTCTGCCAGGCCGTTTCTGGTATATGGTTGGGGATATCTGTTTTGGGACCGGAAGTATCTGCTTTCTTCACGGGAGCAACAGGACTTCCTGTCTCTTCGCCAGCCGGACGTGACGGGTTTCGTTTCCGCGCCTTTTCCTGTTCTTTTTGGAAATTACTGTATAGCCTGAAACCGGCAATAGCAAAAGCAATGAGAAAGGGCAAATATTCCTTCATTTTTTAAAGTTAAGAGTTTCTGATGAAAGAACGAAAGGAATATTTTACCGGCCGTCTTCTGCTAACTGCAGACCAGTTTTTGAAGAAATTTCCTTAATTTGCAGGACCTGTTTCACAGATGACGGGTTAACCCTGAATAAAGGGACTGAGAACAAATAAAGGATGCAATTAACAAGGCTGGAGATTAAAGGCTTTAAAAGCTTTGGTGATAAGATTACGATCAATTTTGATAAAGGGATTACTGCCATCGCGGGACCGAACGGTTGCGGCAAATCGAATGTTGTAGATGCCATACGCTGGGTGCTGGGAGAGCAGAGCACTAAAATGCTGCGTTCAGAGAAAATGGAAAATATCATTTTCAATGGTACGAAAACACGTAAACCCTCGCAGCTTGCTGAAGTATCTTTAACGTTCGATAATACAAAAAACATTCTTCCTACCGAGTTTGCACATGTTACCATTACCCGTAAACTTTACCGCAGCGGTGAGAGCGAATACCGGCTGAACGATGTTCAATGCAGGCTAAAGGACATTACAGATCTGTTCCTTGACACAGGCATCGGATCTGACTCCTACTCGATCATCGAGCTTAAGATGATCGACGAGATCATCGCAAATAAGGAGGGTTCCAGGCGTGCTTTATTTGAAGAATCATCAGGCATTTCCAAGTATAAACTCCGGAAAAAACAGACCTTTAATAAGCTGAAAGATACCGAGGCTGACCTCAGCCGGGTGGAGGACCTGCTGTTTGAGATTGAGAAAAACCTTAAAACCCTCGAAAACCAGGCTAAAAAAGCTGAACGCTATTACCGGCTGAAAGAGCAGTACCAGTCGCTGAGTGTAATGCTGGCTTCATTCCGGATCATCAGCTTCCGTGAATCGCTTGAACGGCTTGACGATCAGGAACAGCGGCATGCTATAGAGAAAGGCGGCATCAGTGCCGAAATTGATAAACTGGAGGCGGCCCTTCAGCAGTTTAAGACGGAGAACCTGACAAAAGAAAAAAACCTGTCAGCACAGCAAAAGGCAGCGAACGATTTTACCGCTAAAATAAGGGCTTACGAAAGCGAGAAGAAGATAAAGAACGAGCAGCTGCGTTTCCTGCAGGATAAAGAAAAACGGCTGAATGAGGAGCTGGACCGTGATAAAAACCAGTTGAACCATGTGCTTTACAATATCAAACGGCTGAATGAAGAACATCTGCAGGAAAGCGAAAAGCTAAATACGATCAGCTCAGGGCTCTCTGAAAAAAAAGAAGAACTGGATGAACTGAGACTACAGCAGCAATCTTCTAAAGCGGCCCTCGACAACTTCGTAAAACAAAACAATGAACTGCAGAACCAGGTCTATAAAGTTGAAAAAGACCTGACGATTCTCAACATCCAGAAAGATGCTTTATTACAGGAAAGCAGGCGTAACATAGAAGATACTGAGTCTAAAGAAACGGAGCTTAACGAGTTTAACAGGGCGATTGCAGAGCTGGATAACCGGCTGAAGATTAAAAAGGAAGAACTGGAAGATGCCAGATTGTTTGAAGACGACCTGACCTTACAGGTAAAAACCGCTGAAGAACTGGTTGCCGCATATAAAGAGCAATTATCTGCCGAGAGCAGGAAGCTCGATGCAAAACAGAATGAATACAATCTTACTAAATCCCTGGTAGACAATCTGGAAGGCTTTCCCGAGTCCATCCGTTTTTTAAAGAAAAACACAGGCTGGGCCAAACAAGCCCCCCTCCTTTCTGATGTGCTTTTCTGTAAAGAAGAATACCGGATTTCGATAGAGAATTACCTGGAGCCGGTAATGAACCATTATGTGGTAGAAACGCAGGCTGAAGCAGTCCAGGCGATCCGCCTGCTGAGTGATTCTTCCAAAGGCCGGGCCAACTTTTTTATCCTGGAAGCCCTGGAGACCGGTTCTGAGCCAGGCCCGCTTGAAATGGTTGGAAGCAACCTTATTCCGGCATTAAGCATTATTGAAGTGGAAGCAAAGTATAGCAGGCTTTGCAGGCAGCTTCTCCGGAATGTATATATTCTGGTTACGGGAGATGAAGAGGAACTTGGTAACCGGCTGCCTGAAAAGAATATTGTTATCCTGAGCGGCAGCGGCAAGTTCACTAAAAGCCGTATCACTATGGCAGGCGGTTCTGTGGGACTGTTTGAGGGCAAGCGTATCGGACGTGCTAAAAACCTGGAAAACCTGGCCAAAGAGATCCGTGCTTTAGAAAATAAGATCAGTATCCTGAAAACCTCTATAGAACAGGAGATTCAAAGGGCAGGTACCTTGAGAACTTCTTCAAAAAAAGGGATTATCGTTCAGTTGGAACAGGACACAAACCGCTTGAATAATGAATTGATCTCTCTTAAAACACGGCAGGAGCAGTATACTGCTTTTATTCAGAACAGCCAGAACCGGAAACAGGATATTGAACAAAAAATACAATCAATTAATGAGGAGCTGGCGAAAGCAGATCCGGAGCTCAATAAGTTAAGAAACAAAAAGCAGGAGATGAGCAACCTGCTTACTGAAAAGCAGCAGGCATATAACGAGCTGGCAGAACTTGTTACCGACAAAGCCACTGCGTGGAACCAGGAAAATCTTCTCTTTCATCAGCAGCAAAACAAAGTATCGGGGATAGATAAGGACCTTGATTACCGTGATAGTCAGCAGCAAGGCCTTGATACCCGCATTGCTGCTAACAGTTCTGAACTTGAAAAGACCCGTAAAGATATCAGTGAAACGCTGCAGCATGTTGATCATTCTGACGAGGACCTGATAAGCATGTATAGTCAGAAAGAAGAATTTGAGAAAGGGCTGCGGGAAATTGAACAGGACTATTATCGGTCGCGGGGCCTGATAACGGAAACAGAAAATAATATTTCTGCTTTAAGACGCCGGAAAGAGCAGGCTGACCTGATCGGGGATGAACTGAAGGACAAAAAGACAAGTCTGAAGCTCGAACTAAATGCATTAAAGGAGCGGCTGTCTGTAGAATTCTCCATTGATATCGCTGATCTGCTTGACTCTGAAATTCCTGAAGGAGAGAATGAAACGGACCTGAAGGAAAAGACTGAAAAATTAAAACGGCAGCTGGATGATTTCGGCGCTGTCAACTCCATGGCTATGGAGGCCTATAAGGAGATGAGCGACCGCTACAACTTTATTCAGGGCCAGAAAAAGGACCTGACGGAAGCCAAAGCATCACTGCTGGAAACTATCAGGGAAATAGACGACAGCGCAAAGAGCAAATTTATGGATGCGTTTCTACAAGTGCGGGAACATTTTATCCGGGTATTCCGCTCCCTGTTCAATGAGGAAGACAGTTGCGACCTGATCCTTTCTGATCCGGAAAATCCACTGGAGTCAGACATCGATATTATTGCCCGTCCCAAAGGGAAACGGCCTTTGTCTATTAATCAGCTATCCGGAGGTGAAAAAACACTTACCGCAACAGCGCTTCTTTTTTCGCTTTACCTGCTTAAACCTGCCCCATTCTGTATCTTTGATGAGGTAGATGCCCCTCTTGATGATACGAATATTGATAAGTTTAATAATATTATCCGTAAATTTTCGTCAGAATCACAGTTTATTGTGGTTTCGCATAATAAACGTACTATTGCAAGTACCGATGTTGTTTATGGTGTTACAATGGTAGAACAGGGTATTTCGAGGGTTGTGGCAGTAGATTTGAGAGAATATCCGGTGGAAAGATAAGGGGTTGCGGGTTGAAGGTTGCAAGTTGCAGGTACCGGACAAGAGTGTTAATATTCATTCTCATCTAAAAGACTTGCAATTCATAATTCATAATTCATAATTCATAATTCATAATTCAATACATAAATGAAGTTTCTCCTTTTACTGGTTTTTCTGTTTGCTTTCGGCGTAACGGGCCGGACACAGTCGCTGTTGAATGATGTAAAGGAGCTTTCTTCTGACAGATACCAGGGAAGGAAGACCGGCACTGAAGGAAACAGGATGGCGGGGGATTATATCGTTAAACGATATAAAGAGATTGGGATCAAAAGCTACAACACTTCTTACAGATATTCTTTCAGCTTTAAGAGCGGAAGAAAGATAGTGAAAGGCACTAATCTTATTGGCTATGTCCCGGGAAAGAAAAAGGAGATCATTGTAATATCTGCGCATTATGACCATTTAGGGATCATAAATAACCAGATCTATAATGGAGCTGATGATAATGCATCAGGAGTTGGCGGACTCCTGGAGATCGCGGAATACTTTAGCGGACATCAGCCGGAACATACTCTTGTTTTCGCTGCCTTCGATGCTGAAGAAATGGGCTTACAGGGGGCAAAAGCGTTTGTGGCGAATCCACCTGTGCCAATGAGTATGATCAAACTTAATATCAACCTTGATATGATCAGCCATAACGACAAGGCTGAACTCTATGTGGCCGGCACTTATTACTATCCTTTTCTAAAGGACTATCTGATCACAACAAATAAAAGCATTAAATTACTGAAAGGGCATGACACTCCCGGTCTGTCGCAGAATGACGACTGGACTAATCAGGGCGATCATGGAGCTTTTCATGCACGGAAGATCCCTTTTTTGTATTTCGGGGTGGAAGATCATAAAGATTACCACCAGCCTACTGATGATTTTGAGAACATCAATAAAGAATTCTATAAAAACGCTGTAAACGCTATCCTGGAAGTTATTAATAACTATGATCAGGATAACACGATCCAAAAGGCATTCAAAAAAAAGCTGATAATGAAGTAGTGTTGTGTTAAATATGAAATACCTTATAACGAAAGGTCTAAGCGGGTTGTACCTGCAACTTACAACCTGCAACTCACAACTCACAACCCGCAACCTATTTCAGTTTAAACCTGTTTTCTATCATTCCTTTAAATTCCCTGCGGGCAGGCTTAAAAGTTTCTATCTTTTGTGATAATGTGGTTTTTGCGGCCGAAACAGAGGATATTTTAGCAGGGGCGGTAGTATAAGAACCGGTAATCAGGTAATTATAGGCGCTTGCAATGGAGCTTTCCCTCAGATCGCCAAAGTCATACCGGTAATCGTCAGCAACGGTATTATCGGGATCCATGCCGCTATAATAACCACCGGCGTCAGCAGAATTTTTAGTTTCGAACATACTGAAGTACACTTCGTATTTATCAATCGTAATTGGGAAGAAACCAACAGGTTTTCCGTAAGTTTTTTCTCCTACAATTTTAATATTGCCGGCAAAGTAAGGTTTAAGGCTGTTAATGACCAGCTCACTGGCTGAAGCAGTATTGTTGGTTACGATAAACACTACCTTCTGAACAGAAGTAAGCGGCCCTGTTTTTGAAAAATTAGTGGTTCTGGCTGCCACCGAGAAATCAACATCGGCATAAGTATAAAGCTTACCTCCAATATACTGAGGCTTGTCATTGGCATCCAGAAAAGGCTGATTTTTAAGAATGGTAGCTTTTTTGCTTTGCATAAGAGAATTATAGTACTGTTTGTACATTGTTGCCCCATTGGCTACAGTTCCTGGAATGATAAGGTTTGCAAGATATTCCGCGGTAGTTACATATCCGCCGCCATTATACCTCAAATCAATGATCAGATCGGTTACTCCGGCGTTTGAGAACCTGGAAAAAGCCTGATCAAGAGGCGTCTGGGCGTTTGTTGTTAAATCAGAGAATCGGGCAAAGGCAAGATATCCGATCTTTTGTGTACCATAGGAATAAACAGTATCCTGATATACCGGGTTACTGCGATATGAGGTCCGGGCCAGGGTTAGGTTTGAAATAGTCCCGCTACTGGCTTTCTTAACCTGTAAGGTAACGGATGAGGCGTCAAATAGCGCAGCGTTCAGAAAATAGTCTGTGGTACCGTCTATATAATTACTGCTTACCTGTGTTCCATTAATTTCAGTAAAAATATCGCCTCTTTTAATGCCCGACAGATCTGCAGGTGATCCTTTATAAACGGCCAGAACACGAACTTCATAACTTGTTTTAGAGCCATATAAACCCACCTGAAAGCCAAAATCATATCCGGTACCATCCAGGTTTACAGAACTCTTAGCCGGCACAACATAAGCAACCGGGTTAGCATCTGCCGTATTGAAAATATAACTATATTTTGGTTCGTCGGGATACTCTGTATTTAACTCGTATGAATTAGTGGCATACCTCGTGATCTTAAAAAGCTCTTTGTTCAATCCTGCTTCTTCATCACTGCTAACATATTGGCGGGGATTAAACGCATCATAAGAAGGCAATGATTCGTTCCATAAATAAACTTCTTTAGCATACAGGAACATCGAATCTGCTGAGAGTTCAGAACGGGTTCCACGGGGTTCTTCCTTGTTACTCTTTTTACAACTGCCAAAAAATATACTGAAGACAAGCAACGCAAAAAGAGAAGCCCTGACCTGAAAATTATTTATTATCATCTTAATGTTATATAAAGCAAAAATAGATTGTCGTATTTATAAACGGGATTTCAGACGGTTTATACTTTATTTAATGTAACTTGTTATTTACACCTATTATGTACAACCTGCAACTCACAACCTGTAACCCGCAACCTGCAACCCAATTAACGGTTTTTTGGCCTGCCGATCATTCCTTTAAACTTACCGTTTGCAAGTTTATTACTAGCCGTTCTTAATTCTTCCTCACTAATTGTCACACCAGGAGCCACAGCAGAAGTTTTAGCAGAGCTGATTGTATAATTACCATTAGCTGAATAGGCAAGTGCCGAAGCCAGGTATCTTTCTGCCGGATCGCCAAAGTCTTTTGAGATATCATCGGGAACCCTGTTACTAACCGTCATCCCATCGAAATAATCGCCCTCACCCTTCTGATTCTTAGTCTGAAACTGCGGAATATAAAGATCATATTTATCAATATGGATGGCGAAGAACCCGACCGGTTTTCCATAGGTTGTTTCGCCGATTAATTTCACTTCCATAGCGGGAGTGAGGCTATTAATTACCAGCTCGCTGGCAGAAGCCGTATTTTCGGTAACCAGGAAGTAAACCCTTGAAAGATTTAATGAACCTTGTTTAGCGAACTTTTCTGTATTTGCCGCGGCACTGTATGGCACATCAAAATAAGAAACAGCATTGCCATTATATAAGAATTTCTGGTTCTTTAAAATAGTAGCTTTTCCGTTTTGCATCGTTTGATTAAAATAATCGGTATGCATCGTTGTTCCGTTTTTTGCGGCAGGCACCAGCCAGTCGGCCAGGTAATTTGCGGTTTCTACACTTCCTCCCCCGTTATACCGGAGATCTACGATCAGCTCGCTGATATTCTGGCTCTGAAAAGAATTCAGGACTGCATCAAGCAAGGGTTTAAAAGCGGACGGTGCATCCGAACCGGAAGCGGAGATCTGAAGAAAGCTGTTCAGAACAAAATATCCCACCTTCTTTCCCCCCACATCGAACACCTTACTTTGAAGTATCGGGTTAATACTATACCGGGCCCTGGAGATGGTTACATCAGAAACAGAACTATCTTTTTTCTTTACCTTTAAGGTCATTGTTGAAACAGAACCAAAAAGCACATCATTGAGAAAATCAATATTAGCGCTTACGCGGCCATCCAGGTTACTGTTTTCGTTTATCGCTAAGATCTGATCTCCCCGTTCAAGACCGGCTATTCCGGCGGGAGACCCTGCATAAACATAATTTATCCGGAGGTCTAGAGGGTCATAGGCACTGCCAAGACCATTATATCCTACAAAAAAGCCATAATCGCCGCTTATCCCTTCCCCTATTTCGTCTGATACTTCACCCCCGTCAATAAATGAATATTTATCCAGGGGTTGACCTGCAGAATTTAGCTTATAGCTTTTCAGCACATTTAATTCATCACCAAAATCTGAATATTGCCGGGGATTAAAACTCTTGTACGATGATGGTAAGGCATCATTCCATAAGTATGTTTCCCGGGCATATAAATAGATAGAGTCCTTGGTCAGTTCATCCCTGGTGCCGCTTTTTGGGGGACTGTCTGAGGATTTCTTACAAGCTGAAACAGCCAAAATTATAAGCAGGCCCAACAAGCAAGGCTTGCGAAAAAGGGAAAATGTACGCATTTTTCTTTATAATTTTTGAGTTAAGATACCCTATTTTTAAACTTTAACAAAATCAATACCAGCATTTTCTGCAAAAATTGCGTCTAAGGGGTCAACACCAGCGACCAACACGTCAATTGTGCTGAGATTATACTGCCTGAGTATTTCTAATAGTACGTCGGGAGCGGGTTTTGGTTTCACTTCATCAGTAAAATAAACTCTGAGATATTTTTCGAGCCCGTTCCATTCGATATGCCGGATCTTATTTAACTGCTGTAAAGGATCTCCTTCTGTAACAATAAAAATCTCTTTGCGGTCTACCACTATGTCCTGTAAAAGCCTGAGCATTTCTTTGAAGAGCAGAAGTTTAAGCGGGAGTTTAGCCTCCCGATGGAGGCGGATAAAGTTTTCCCGGTATTTCTCATCAATGCCGAAGGCTTCCTTCGCTTTGTCAAAAATTAGATTAGGGCCGGCGTGTTCATATGCCTTTTTAAAAAATTGAGTCAGATCTGATGCCGGAGGATAGGTTTCTGTATACTCCAAAAAATTGGAAAACAGATAATAGACCTGCAGAAGATAGTCTTTCTCCGGATACAATACATTGTCGAGTTCGAATACGAACGCCTTTTTTGAAGGATCTATTTCTGAATATACTAACATCAATCAGCGGTAAGAATTGAAATTTCCGGTTCCGGAGTTTCCATGTTAACGAGAAAAACGCCTCTATCGGGCAGATCAGAATTTTTGTCCTGATCTTCCTTCAGTAAAATCGTTCCGCTCCTTTTCTTCATGCCGAACTGCTTTAATACAGAAACGGACGGAACGATCACTTGTATCCCAAATTCGTCAAATAGTACTCTTGCTTCAGCAAGGGCCCAGATCTCGGCCTTTCTCAGGACAAACACTTTTTCTATAGCATTGTCAAGACAGATCGTCAGAAGTTCATGAGCAAAGGATGGGGAACCGCCTTCAGGTATTTTTATAAACTTCCGGCCCCGGATCGGAAACGGCGGCAGGTCGACGGAATCTGCGAGAAAAACTGTTCCCGGCGCGCCGTTTATTATCCTGTCAAGCTGATAGGCTTGAGGCGTTGCGGCGGCAGAAATCAGAATATTCACAATAATTATCCGTTTATAATGAGTCCGTCCTTCATAATCACTTTCCTGTCGGCCATTTCTCCGAGATGTTCATTGTGGGTAACAATGACAAATGTCTGGGAAAAACGGCTCCTTAATTCAATAAAAAGGGAATGAAGACTGTTTGCATTTTCAGAATCAAGGTTGCCTGAGGGTTCATCCGCCAGTACAATAGAAGGCTTGTTTATCAGCGCTCTTGCTACTGCTACTCTCTGCTGTTCGCCGCCCGAAAGAGCCGAAGGCTTATGATCTTCCCGGTTTTCCAGTCCGAGCATTTTCAACAATTCCCTTGCATGGGCTTCGGCCTCTCTTTTACTTTTCTTTGCTATATAAGCCGGAATGCAAACATTCTCCAAAGCGGTAAACTCGGGAAGCAAATGATGAAACTGGAAAATAAAGCCTATACGCTGGTTCCTGAAAGCGCTGAGTTTAGCCGAAGAAAGAGATGCTATATTAGTTCCGTCTATCACCAGTTCGCCCCTGTCGCTTTTATCAAGGGTACCGATTATATGCAGTAACGTACTTTTTCCGGCACCGGAAGCTCCGAGGATCGTTACTATCTCTCCTTTTTTTACTTCGAGGTCAACGCCTTTTAATATTTCGAGTTTCCCGTAAGCTTTGTGTATTCCTTTAGCCTGAAGCATGATGCGAAA
>JAATFW010000129.1 GCA_015654985.1 Sphingobacteriales bacterium
ACAATGAAGGAATTTGTTCTGTGCCGCTAAAGCTGATCCCCGGCCATTTCAGATAACTTAATGATGGCTGGTCTACAGGCAATGAAGCAAGGTCCTTCAGGTTATGATAATTACCTCCTTCAACCATATTTATTTTTTTTAGGTTAAAGCGTCTGCTCAGGATCCCTGTTACCTCCGGTGGTATTCCCGGTGCATATAAAAAGCGGGTTGCAAGACCATAATCGCGCAGCAGAAGCTGCTTTTCGATCTGTTCTGACAGATCGCCGGGGTATTCATCTTTCAGGTCCAGGTCGGCATTACGGGTTATTTTAAAACTGTAACATCCGTGGATCGTGCGCCCGGGGAATATTCTATCGAGATGAAATCTGATAATGTCATCCAGAAACACAAGATACTGCTTACCTTCAGAATGGAAAGAGGAGAACCTTGGCAGATTATCAGAAGGGATGTTTAGTATTCTTACTTCTTCCCGGTCATCAGATTTTTTGAGGATGACGGCAAAATAAAGCTTGTTATTCTCAGGGAATAGCGGGGTGTTATCATTTAAAAGCACTGGCTGAAGAAATGCCAGAACCTGACTGAAGAAATAACCGGATACCTCGATGCGGATGCTTTGCGGAATATCTTCTTTATATAACAACACGATGTGATTATCCCTGAGCAACGGGATTAATATATCTGTTAAAATATGACCGAATTCCCGGAGCTGCCCATCAATGATCTCTCTTGCCATGGTCAGGTTCTCAGCATATGATTTTACATCAAGGTCGTTATTTGTGTTTTTGCTGATCTTTTTGAGGGCCAGCAGAACCGGCATACGAACGCGGTAGAACTCATCCAGATTAGAAGAAAAAATCGACAAAAATTTTATCCGCTCAAGCAGGGGCACAGTATCTCTGCCGGCTTCGGCAAGTACACGTTCATTGAAAAGTAACCAGCTTAGGTCTCTGTCGAAGAAATAAGATTGCTTCGTGCCGTTTAAACTAATGTTTGTCATTAAAAACTGATGCTATAGAAAATGCGATTACCGAAACGATAAGCCCAAACATGAAAATGTTGTAGGCAATACGTAGTAACCGGTATTTCTTACCTAAAACGATGCCCTGTGAGTAAATGTCTTTTATCAGGCTTCCGTAAAGGAAGTCCCTGCTTTCCATCGTCTTTAACATTCCATAAGTATAATCTTCGAGGCTCATTCTGTAAAAGTTACCAAAGAACAGAAGGTTAACCCTTTTTTCAGTTACATCTTCTTTTGAAAATACGCCATCGGGTATTGAAGGCCTGGTAGACAGAATTGCAAAAATCATACTTATTAAACTGATGACGAGGATAATGAAGGTTGGGATCACAAAGCTGGGGTGTTCTTCAAGCCTGCGTAATAATAAACTGATGATAGCGGAAAGGATGATCGAATTAACAGTGATCAGTATCTGGGCCTTATTATCAGCCATATCGCTCAGCCGCTGATGGTTGGTTGAACTGATCCTGAACATCGTTTCAATACCTTTATCAGGCCTGTCCTTCTTATCCGGGGGATTTTTAGATTTTCCTGGATTTTGAACCATGTTTATTTTTTCCTGCTCTGTTGCCGGTTCAGGATGCCTGTTTCTCCATTCTGCCTGCTTTTCCTTTAGCATTTGAAGGTTTTTGCTCTTCTCGTCATTAAGGAGAAGCCTGGCATAATCTGTGTGATAATGATGGCCTTCCATCAGGTGAATGGTTTTTTCCCGCCAATCCTGTTTGCTGATATCTTTCCCTGTTGTCAATTCGATTTCTTTCCGGATCAGCTTGCTATTCTCCCAAAACTCTTTTGTGCCCAAATGGAAAAGGTCGGCATCGCACAGGATCTCCTGCAACAGGCCTTTAGGGTTTTGAGGCATTTTTGTGGCAAGAATACATCCCTTAATTTCTTCTATAATGCCGGCATCTGCGTGCCGGGTTTTTAAATATTCCTCTGCCAGTACGGCGCTCTGCTCTTCATGCCCGTCATTCGTAACGCAATATCCTGAATCATGAAACCAGGCTGCAGTTACAACTATAAAGAAGTCTCTTTCATTTAGCTGGTAATGATCGGCAATTTGTATGGCAGCATTAACAACAAATCTGGAATGAACACTATTGTGGTAGATCCGTTTTTCATTCGCATGCAGATTAAAGTAATCTGTTAAATACTTTTCTATTCCGTCAAGCATTTGTTGATAATTCATGTTTAATGATGTATTATTATGCAATTTAGTTTTTAGCCGGAGTATTTTCCGAAATTGTATTATAAAGAACACAAAATATTACAGAGCTGTTATAATAGAATTGGCTAAATATAAATCTTTGTCAGCATTGAATGTTAACCTGTATTTTAATTTCTTTATGATGCATCTTCTGCATGATATAAAAACAAGCGAAAAATGTTTTTTGCCGGTAGTACTGCTGATAATAATGGCTTTACCCGGAAGGTTGAATGCTCAACCTGGTAAGGTGCAGGAGTTTGATGACCGGGTACTGATCAGCCTGGCAGAGCATCGTACCCCGGCGCAAAGCAGTTTTCTTGTATTTATGTCTGCCACTAATAAATATGTTAATATTGGAGTTCCTGCAGGTTTACTGGCAGGAGGGATTATCGGGAAAGATAAGGAAATGCGTCAGAATGCTTTATATGTGGCCAGCAGTTCAGCGGTTTCGTATGTATTCCACGTATTGATAAAACAGTTGGTGAAAAGGCCGCGACCCTTTGTAAGCAATATAAAAATAGTTCCTTTATCGCATCCAACAAGCTATTCTTTCCCTTCGGGCCATACATCCTCCTCTTTTTGCACTGCTGCGGCATTGTCAACAGCCTATCCCAAATGGTATGTAATTGCTCCTTCTTTTTTGTGGTCTTCTTCGGTAAGCTATTCGAGAATGTATATGGGGGTACATTACCCTACGGATGTAGCGGGAGGTATCATACTTGGGGCAGGATCTGCCGTTGCCTTAAGTGGCATGAGCAGGTAAAGATGGCCTTCTGCCTATGAATAAGCACATCTGATGATTCTCAGACACGTCTTTTCTTGAAGGATGTATCTGACTCATCCTATTTAACCTGGATAATCTCAATTTGAAGATTAATAACTACGGTATAGGTATATAAGTCTGTTTAGCGATTTGGGTGGATATTACCAGATAAAACCTTAAGTTTCCCAATAGAAGATATTTTCTGATGCCCGATGATAGAATTTGTTTCGTATCTTACTTTAGACAAGATTGATTCAAGTACAGGCAACATATTGTTTAAATTTCCAGTTTTAATCAGGAAGTTCCAAACCGGTTCAAACTTTTTCCATCCTCCGGCATAAAAAAGATGTTTTAGCCGGTGTTTCATAGAATCATGACTCGCACTGGATTTGAAAATATTGTTCCAACTATAGAACTCTTTGTAAGCCCATCGATAGCCCTCTTCAAGTTCAGATGGGCTTAGGTTAAAAGTTTGATAGACAACATTTCTGGTGTCGTAAAGATCCCAGTTTAGCGTTTTAATTCGTCCCTGCATCTGCATGCTTTTAAAGAGGGCTGTTCCGGGATAAGGAGTTAGAATATGATAAGTAGAAGTTGTTATTCCATTTTTTACTCCCCATTCAACAGTTCTTTTAAAAACGTCTTTGTCATCTTCATCTAATCCAAAAACAAAGCTTCCGTTTATCATTATACCAAGTGAATGAAGGCGATTTACAGCCTTGATATAATCTTTCTCCATGTTTTGCTTTTTATTACTTTGTTTGAGATTTTGGGGTGAGAAAGTTTCAAACCCAACAAAGAGACTTCTAAGCCCAGCTTCGGCGGCTTTTTCAATAAGGGGTCCCCGTAGTATTGAATCAACGGTAGCTGCGCCCTGGAAAACCCTGTTCATTCCTTTCATTCCTTCAAATAATGCTTCGGAGAATCTTATATTGCCCAAAAGATGATCATCCAGAAAATAAAGGTGTTTACCGGGAAGCCTTTCAATCTCTGCGAGTGCTCCATCTACAGCCTGGGTGTAAAATGTTTTTCCTCCTTCAAAGAATGCGTCTTTATAGCAGAAAGTACAATGATGAGGGCATCCACGACTAACCACAATTGAATTTGGGACCAGATACATATTCCTTTTAATGAGATCTCTTCTTATTGGGGGGATTGTCTCTATTGAACGCATTGCTGATTTATAAATTTTCTGTGGAGCTTTTCTCTTGAAATCCTTCAGGAATGCCGGGAATGTGTCTTCTCCGGGGCCTGTAAAAATTGTATCAGCATGCTGCATTGCTTCATCAGGAAGCGAAGTTACGTGCAGTCCTCCTAAAAGCGTATAAACTCCTTGTTTTCGATAATGGTCCGCAATTCTATATGCCCGATATGCATTGGTGATATAAACCTGAATAATTACAAGGTCGGGATTGTCGTCTAAACGAAGGATCTCAACATGCTGGTCCTGAAGATCGATTTCGTCATCAGATGACAGGTATGCGGCCAGAGTAGCAAGTCCCAGCGGAGGAAAAAGCGAGTATTTAATGGGTCTCCAAAAGGGGCTTTCCGCCTCAGTCAGAGCTGGAAGAATCATTTTTACTTTCATTTTTATTTCTGAATTTTCTTTTATAATGGAGGTCCGCCTGAGCAGGCCTCCCTGTTGATAAGGTTTTATTGTGCCCCTTCCGGTAGTTGTCTCTTACTCCAGTCGATGTTTGCCGACAGGTACATCATTACTGATATTATTATGAAAAGGCCGATGCTTCCAAACAATAAAGCCAGATCCTGCAGTTGAATGATCACATAGATAAAGCTGTAAAAGGCAGTCAGGATGCAGCTGAAGATAATTGCCGGTTTTGGGGTTCTTAAGAGCGAGGCAATGAAGCTACCGATCAGGATAACAGTGGCCCCGGAAGCAATCAGGTAAGCTATATTAAATCCGACCTGTTCGCTGAAAGACAACAGGAGGGTGTAATAGATAATCATTGCTGCTCCGATCAGAACGTATTGTAAAAGATGTATTTTCCTTTTGTTGGGAAGCTCTGTGAAAAATAATGATATAAAAGTTAACAGGATAATTAATATCGAATACTTAGCAGAACGCATGGTTTTTTGATATTGATCAACAGGTAAAAGAAATTTAATGCCAAAGACGGCTTCGTTATTTGCCGTGTTCAAAACAGCGTTTTCTTCTATCCATTGCTGTGGAAAGGGCCTGTTGAAATACGGCATTTTCCAGGTGGCGGTAAACGCTGTAGCAGATATATTCCGTTTTTCAGGAAGATAACGACCTGTAAAGCTGGGATTGTTCCATTTTCCTTCCGCGTTTACAATGGTACTTCTGCCGAGATGAAGAAAGCTGAGATCGCTGCTGCCGCGAAGGTCAATATCAAAACTGAAATTTAAAGACGTATTCTTGACTGAACTTAAATCAGGGAGAATGATCAGGTTATTGGTAAACAGTTTTAATGAAGTAAAGTCGGGTTCAACATCGTAATCACTATTTACAAGGCGGATTGTCGGGTTGTTTTTAAGTCCCTTTAAATCGCTCAGGCCTATGTCAATCTTTACTTTATCCCATTGGATCAATTCAGGATTGATCCCCGATTTCTTTAGTTCAAGAGCGCTGAACCTGCCATTCACATGGATCCTGGTATTGTAGACCACTGCGTCGAATATCGCCCGATGGAGAATCTCAGGACTTACTTTGCTGCCGATGTTTAATGTTTCGGGCAGGATATAAATGTTTGTCAGCATCTCCCTGTAACCGGGTTTACCAGAGCTATCTTTCTGATTAACGAGGGTTTTATAAGGAAGTATCATAACAGGCCCTTCCAGTAGCTGGCTGCCCGACCATTTATCGGATATTTCTTTAATTACTTCATCTTGTCTGTTCTGCCGTTCCCATATCAGGCTTTGTATCCATGCAGAAGGAATAAGCAGGAGCAGGGTTAAAGCTCCGATAAGAAATAATTTAATCAGTACTGATTCTGCGAACCAGCTTCTGAATCCGTTGTTTGATGTTGTTTGATTATCCATGATTGTAAATTGAAAGTACTTTGTATTTCAAAGTATGTAGTTAAAAAAATTTATCTCTTCTGTTGTTTGATTAAATTTTCGAGTGCCTCAAGGTGCTTTTTAAATGCGGTGCGACCTTTTGCCGAGGCGGAATACCTGGTATTGGGTTTGCGGCCTATAAAGCTTTTATCCACGGCGATATAGTCCTCTTTTTCCAATGCCTTGAGGTGGGACGCAAGATTTCCGTCGGTTGCATTTAACAGGTCTTTCAGTGAATTAAAATCATAATTCTCATTAGCCATCAATACGCTCATAATTTGCAGGCGCAGACGGTTTTCAAAAGCCTTATCGAATTGTTCTAATGGGATTTTCACTAATTATATTTAAAATGCATAACAGAGCCGTAGAGGATATGCAGCAAACCAAATCCAATTACCCAGAATACGATGCCGTAACCAGGAAGGAGTGCTGCAAGCAACCCCAGTACAATTTCACAGAAGCCAAGCCATTTTACATCCGAAAAGGTATAATGGCTGCCAGATATGAGCGCGAGCCCGTAAAATATCAGACATGCAGGGGATACAATGCCGTAATCTCCGCGGAGCAGCAGGATCAGGATGAACAATCCGCCGGTAAACAATGGGACCGCCATATTTATAAGGAGACGTTTACTTACCGGATTCCAGAAGTTTTCGCCCCTTTTTTTTGCCTGACGAATTGTAAGCCAGAGCCCTGTGATAAGGGAGAGAATTAATACAACCAGAGCGATGAAAAATAATTGCCATAGCACTTGCGGTTCAGTTACGTAATTATCACGGTAACGTAATCCGGGATTTTCACCATACACTATTCTATATCCGGCAAAGGCGCCGGCCAGTGCGTAGATGCCAGCCATAATTCCCGAAAGGCCACTCAGGGAGATGAACTTGGAGGAACGCTCCATCAGGTTCCTGATCGAACTGAGCTCTGAATAAATATCTTTTTCTTTCATTTTTAAAAAAGAACTTTGAATTTCAAAGTAAAAGATAATATTTTAATTACGCAAGAATGAAATTCTAAAAATGCTTTCAATGTTGTTATGAGCCCGGGTTGGTGACGATTTACCTTCGTTTTTGCCTTCCAAAGATTAAACGATCTGCAGAAAACTTACCACTGCCGAGGATAAAAACCACCAGCGACAAGAGCATGAATACGAATGCCAGGGCTTTTACGTCAAAAGGATCCTTTGAGTGTGCGATAAAGAAAGCTACTAACATGGTAATAAAGACCGGAATCACCGATAAGCGGGTAAAGAGGCCCAGTACGATCAGGATACCACATCCAAATTCTGCAAATATTACCAGGTTGAACGATAATTTTGAACCAATACCAATCAGGTCACCGAACATGGGAAGGATCTGATCGTATGACGCAATTTTCATGTATCCGTAATGTATAAATAATCCACCAAAGATCAATCTGAGCAGGAGAGTTGCAAGATCGGTGTTAAGCAATTGAGAATTAAAAATCTTATTGTTCATCAGAATAGTTATTTGTTAATAATAGTTGGTTTTTAATGGCACTTATGAAACCGCTTTGTTAGGTTCATTCTCTTTTATGAACTTCTGTCATCGCCCGTGATGATTTCATATAAGTAAATATACGATATTCTATTTTTTTTTCCCCAGCCATAACAGGCCATCTATAATCAGATTGTTTTGAACCTCATTGGCAAACGTGAACGATAATTCCTTATTAGTTTTATTTTCATAGTCGATATCGTTATGGCCCATGTTGACATAGATCATTTTATAGTTTTTATTTGTCCAGGCCACAGGGTAATACCCGCTATGCCAGATTTCGTGTTGTTTGGGGCCGGTACCCAGGGGGAAGCTTGCAGAATCAATGGCCAGCAATATTTTTATATCAGGATTGGCTCTCAAATCATTTGTCCATTTATACCATTCATTCGGAGAAGCTTTGAACGTTTTTGATAAATGTTTTGCTGCGGGATGTTTGGGGCTTTCTACCCGCAAAACGGCTGATGTGGGCCTCCATGTATTGCCTGCATACGAACCTGATCCTAAAAATTCGTTATGGTACCAGTCCCAGTTTTGCGGATACCGGGAAGGGGTGAGGGCGAATGCTGAAAAATGAAAGCCCATCCAGGCGCCTCCGTTATCCATGTATTTTTTAAAGGCTTCTCTTTGAGCCGGCACATCGGGCCGGGTGTCAAGAAAAAGTACTACCTGGTATCCTGACAGAAAATCTTCATTCAGATTGCTCCAGTTTTGGGTTGAATCGTAGGAAAAGTTATATTTTTTTGCAATCTGAGGAAACCACCGGTTTGCCTCGTGAACGAAACTGATGTGAGCCAGATCGTTTTTAGCAGTATAAAAGGCAATGACTTTAAATTTGGGTGTGCGGGTTTGGGCTTTGGTGCCATAAAAACAAAGGCATCCGATGCATAATACAATTGCCTGGATGAATGTCCTTTTAGTTTTAATTACGTTATTCATGAACTATTGGTTGAAAACAAAGTTTAAAGCTAATTTTTTTTTCCAACTTAAGCAGATATAGCCGCCTGGAAGAAATTTTTTTTTCTCCAGGTCGGCCAGGCTTTTCCAGGGTTGTTCCTTTGTGGTGCCTGTATTGGTATCGTCGCCTGCCCGGCTGTTGATATAATAATTGGCGGCCATTGCCGGTGCTGAGAAAAAAAGGACAGATAAAAAAATGCTGTAAAGATTTTTATTCTGCATATATTAAGATTTTAGTTTTAAGCGTCATATTTGCCTTTTGGTTTATATATAAAATTATGCGAATGGTTTTGAATAGTAAAAGATATATCGTGCAAACTAACAGGTGTATTGTATCAGCATTGCTTCAACTATTTTGTCGGATATATATGAACCAATTGGCATTGCTGTCATATAAAATAAATGAATAATTTGCCGTTGTATTTAGGATACGATAAACTAATTAATTGAAATAGAAATGCAAAATTTTGAACAAACCTTTCGCTGGTTCGGCCCTGGTGATGAAGTACGGCTGGCCGACATCCGGCAAACCGGTGCAACTGGCGTTGTAACAGCCTTACATCACATTCCCTGCGGCGGCGAATGGACTGAAGAGGAAATAGGTAAAAGAAAAAAAATAATCGACGACGCAGGGCTTACATGGTCTGTTGTAGAAAGCGTCAATATTCACGAAAGTATAAAAACGGGCACACCCGAAAGAGACGGGTATATTGAAAAATATATCAGGACTCTCCGGTCTCTGTCGTCCTTTGGGATAAAAACAGTATGCTATAACTTTATGCCTGTGCTCGACTGGACCCGCAGCCACCTTGATTTCAGACTGCCCAACAATGCAAGCGCCCTGCGCTATGAAGCATCTGCAATAGCCGCCTTCGACCTGTATATACTGGAAAGGGAAGGAGCTTTCAGTGAATTTACACCAGATCAGCAGGAGAAGGCAAAGAAGTACCTGGATGGTCTGAGCCCTGAGGAAGCAAAATTACTTACCAATACCATTATGGCTGGCTTACCGGGCACTGATGAGGTCTTTACAATAGATGAATTCCGCGAACATTTGCATCGTTACAGCCAGGTAGACGCAGCAAGGCTTAAGGAAAACCTTGCTTATTTCCTCCGTGCCATTATCCCGGCTGCTGAAGAAGCAGGCCTGAAAATGTGCATCCATCCGGACGATCCTCCGTTTCCGATCCTCGGATTGCCAAGGGTTGTATCTACCGAAAAGGACTTAAAAGATATCGTTGATTTTGCCCCTTCTCCCAGTAACGGAATAACATTCTGTACAGGATCACTGGGTGCCCGGGCAGACAATGATCTTCCGGGAATTGCAGAACGGCTTGGAGGAAATATCCATTTTATACACTTGCGGAATGTGCAGCGTGAAGCCGACGGAAGTTTTTATGAGGCCGATCATCTAAGCGGAAGCACCGATATGTATGCTGTCATGAAGAACCTGATAAAAGAGCAGCAGAAAAGGGAAAGCTCGGGGAGAAGTGATATTGCCATACCCATGCGTCCTGATCATGGACATAAGATCCTTGATGATTTTAACCGTAACACCTATCCGGGCTATTCTGAAATTGGCAGAATGAAAGGTCTTGCAGAATTAAGAGGGCTGGAACTTGGAATAAGAAGATCCCTGCAGATCTGAAACAGAGGTATCAGTGTCTCTGCGTGAACATTCTTAACACGCAGAGATGCTGAGAACCTTATTCAGGTTTACACCATTTTTAAAGACTTCAGCAATTGCGCCGGATAAAGATTAAACTATCTGCTTTCTGTGTTTTACACATGGTAAGCAGGGGATTGAACGATCCTTACTCCATCAGCAGGTATGCTAAGGTGAGGATCGGGGAAGCCGCCCGGGAGATGAGCCGAAACACCGGCAGGAAAAAACGATGCTAAAACCAGGTAATTTAAAGATCTTACTTTGCCGGCCAATCAGTGCTTTATATATAAAAAGTTTTAAACTTTGAGGAATTTATACTATTATTGGATGCCAAATTCAACAGGCATTGATATTACATGAAAATTTACCTGAGCCTCCTGGTATTTCTTGCGATCGGTAATTTTACTTACGGACAGGGGAGGCCCCGGACTACCCAGTATATCTTTAATAATTATTTAATGAATCCGGCGCTTTCGGGGATAGATAATTATATAGATGTTAAAATGGGCTACCGGAACCAGTGGCAGGGCCTGGAAGGAGCGCCCGAAACATTTTATGTTTCCCTCAATGCTCCAATCGGTGAAGAGTTTATCAGAAGTTCTGTTAACACTTTTCCGGGTGAAGGTGATAATCCTATGAGCCGCCAGTATGTAAATAGTTTTATGTCGGCAGAACCGCATCATGGAGTAGGGTTTTATGCGATAACTGACAAGGCCGGCCGGATACGGCAAACAAATGTAAATGCTACATACGCTTATCATCTGGGGCTTACCGAAGTACTTAACCTCGCTGTGGGAGTATCTGCCGGTTTCTCTTCGATAGGGATAGATGTAGCAAATGTAAAGGTGCCCGACATCTCCGATCCGCTTCTTTCGGCTGATTATAATAACAGGATCAGGCCAGATCTTGGTTTGGGAATGTGGCTATACAGTCCCCGCTTTTTCGTTGGCCTTTCCGGAAGACAGCTTATTGGCAAACACACCAATATTGAAGATGGCCAGCAAACAGTAGAACAGTATCAGCAGCCGGCATTTTATGGTACCCTGGGATATAAATTCTTTCTCAGTGAAGATATCGCGGCCATTCCTTCAGGACTTCTCAGCTATGCCCTGAATTCGCCCGCATCAATCGATGCAAACCTGAAACTGGCATTCAGAGACAGGCTGTGGATGGGAGGGGGCTTCAGAAGTAATGATTCATATTCTGTTACGGCAGGTTTTAATGTAGGTTATTTATTGAATCTAAGCTATTCTTACGATTTTACAACTTCCCCCCTTCGTAAAGTAAGCAGCGGTACCCATGAAATTGTAATTGGCCTGCTTCTGAATAACCGTTACAAATTAAACTGCTCACAACGTCAGTTTTAATTCAATTTTTTTGCCGCAGGCCGCCGGATACTGCCAATGATCCATCCGGAACGGATCAATTACCGGCAACATGTGCTTTCTCAAAGTTCTCTGTTTGTTTGCTCCCCGGCCGGATGCAGAAGAGGAGTAACTGCTTATTTTATATCCTATATGATCAAATATGACCTCAGATCAATATGGAGATAAAAGCAGCGGGAGATAAGCAATGTTGCTGCAACGAAGCCGCAATGAAGCCGCAATGAAGCCACCTTTTTTCGAAAATAAGGTGGCTTCATTGCGGCTTCATTGCGGGATTAAAGCGGGTTCGTTGCTTATCTCGTTCTAAACTTTCTGTAATCTTTCCCTTTTATTGGGCAGTCAGTGCAGGAAACTTTCAGACAAAGAAGGCCAGCCAATTGGGGCCGATCCGGAAAAGGGATCTGCAATCGTTTAATTATTGTTTGTAAAAAGGGCATAAATTTTTATTGAGCAGGGAAATATACTACATATTTTGTTTCAAAAAAATCTTCTGAAAAATAAGCTGTTAAAGGGTATAGTTTTACAAGTCTTAAGTATACCTCATTGCACGGTAGTTCTTCTTTATCCGGTTATCTTAGTAATGTAAGGCTTCCGCTGAGTGGCTTGCAATCGCCGCGAAGATCTATTTTATAATAATATACGCCTGCCGGAAGCTCTGCCCCCCTGAAATGGCCATCGAAGGGTTTACTGTAAGAGCCGATGGCATCGTAAACCAGTTGCCCGTCGCGGCTGTAAACCTGGATAGTGATGTCCGGGTAATCCGGAAGGCCTGTAAGAGACCAGATGTCGTTTATTCCGTCGCCGTTAGGTGTCATCGTGTTGGCAATAACGAGGTTGTCGTTGGTAACTTCCACGTGCATTTTGGTGAAATTACCGATGCAATGCCCGAGTGTACGTCTGATATAGTAGTCGGACGATTTAGCGGCAGTAAAAATGAAGATACCTTTGTCGCTTTCCATGAGTGCAGTTGCATCAGAAGGATCTTTGAAGAGCTGATAGGTGCCTTCTTCTGCATTGGTTACCGCAATCATGATTTCAGTGGTATAGCAAACGCGGATATCACCGGCAACAGGATCGTCCATGGGCCTTGATTCGTCGAGAATTGTATAGACAGAACTTATTGCCGTACCGCAGCTTGTCTGGTCGCCCAGCACCAGCCTGTATTTTCCTTCCCCGATATTCAGGAGATCAAGAGTGGAGCCAACCTGTTTATCATTCTCATCAATCCATTTAAATGTATGGCCGGGCACCCCGCCGCTTACCTGCAATCCTTTGACCGATCCTCTTTTTAAGCCGCAGTAATCATTTACAGGTTTCACTCCGGATTCATTAATATCGAGCAGGTCGGTTTTTCCTATTATATAGGTGTATGATTTGTCGCATCCGTTAACATCATAGGCGATATAGGTGTATGTACCCGGGGCAAGGTCTTTGATCTGAGTTTGTGTTCCTGTCAATGGTTGCGCTGTTTCATCTCTCCATTCAAACCGTGACGGACGCGCCGAATTGTTGGTAAATGACAGGGTAATGCTTCCGTTATTCAAACCGCAGGTGGTTTTTACAGGATTGGCTGTAAAACTGTAATCCTGGGGGACAATCCTTGGAACTGTAAATGACATCGGATAGGAACATCCTGAAACCGTGTTGCTTGCTGTAAGCGTATAGGAACCGGCTGATAGTTTTATGAAATCAATAGGAATTCCCAGATAAGGGCCTTGTTCCACAACAGTACCGATGGCATTCGTTAGCTTATAGGAATCTGCTTCCTGGATCGTAGTGCCTATAACCTGCCCGTTAATCAAATCGCAGGTGGTGCCCGTAACCGTTCCGATATTAATAACGACGGAATTGTAAATACTGATGTAAAGAGGGTTGCTATAAACGGGGGTACAACCTCCTTCGTCTTTCACTTCCAACTGATAGTATCCGCCTTCAACACCCTCCAGATCTATAGTTTGAGCTCCCACAGGCTGTTCCCGCTCTCTGGTTTGCATATTATAAAAATACCATTGGAATGTTGCGGTTCCGGTAACGTCGGTAAGGGTAATTCCTTTGATGGAACCATTTGGCTGGCCGCATGCTGCTGCTGTTGATTTCATGGCAGTGGTATTGATAACAGGTGCAGGCCTGCGTACAATGGTCACGGGATCGGACGTTAATGTACAACCCGCTTCATCGGCGGCTTTAACGGTATATGTTCCCTGAGGCAGTGAAACCTGGCTGCCATATCCCACCATCTGGTTTGTTGCGTTATACCATGTATAGGTGATGGTACCTTTTCCCCTGAAGCTGTTTGCGCTGAAGGAAAATGATGTTTGGCCGCACTGCGGTGCCGGGGCCGTTATAACAGGTTTGATCAGGATCTGGTCGGTAACGGAAAATGTCTGGGGTACGGTCCGGCAGCCATCAGAAATCCTTAACTCGTAAGTTCCTACTTCGAGGCCGGTTATTTTCTGGGTAGTGGCCGAAACCGGTATTTTAA
The DNA here is from genome assembly GCA_015654985.1 of Sphingobacteriales bacterium. Taxonomy (GTDB): domain Bacteria; phylum Bacteroidota; class Bacteroidia; order Sphingobacteriales; family Sphingobacteriaceae; genus Arcticibacter. The sequence goes on from JAATFW010000129.1 coordinate 14,038, forward strand.
CTGAAGCGCCATTGAGTTCGAGCTTATACCATTCGAATGTTATTCCTTCCCGCGGTTCGGTTATTGTAATGCTTCCGGGGCCGTTGCAGGTATAGGGTTCTACGAGGGCTTCACCGGTGAGCAGGGCTGCGGTGGAGAACATGGAAGTGACATAGGAATTTAAGCTTGCTGTTGCCACAACATGGTTGCTTAACGTTCCGTTATACTCCCACCGGCCGCTGTTATCGGCCCTTACGGTAGCTATATACTGTTTGCCCTGGCAGCTTCCCGGGCAGTTATCAGAATAGAACAGTTCTACTTCGGCATTGGCATTGGCTTTTCCCGAAATATAGTTATTCCTCTGTTTGAGCACCTGTATAAATGCCTGGTTAGCTTTTAACGCCTGGCCTATTCCAAACCGCTCGTTGCAATAAATACTGTTCCGTGTAATGGTGACCGTTTTTTCGGATGCCACATCAACTCCAAAGGTGTTATAGCCTATGTAATTCGGATCGGCGGCAGCACTTCCTCCTATTTTGCCCTGGGCGCCTCCTTCAATGCGTATGCCAACGGTATTTCCGAGTTGACCGGTACCGTTTTTATCGGTTCCTATATAATTTCCGCCGATCATAAAGTCGGAATTTGCGATGGAAATACCGGCACTCTGATGCCCCGAAATAACGTTCTTAAATATGTTAAGATCCGTATACATCGCATTAACTTTTATGCCGTACATCTCTACCGATGAACTCTGGGAAAAAATAGGAAGCCCCTTATAATCAACGGTTCCGTTATAATCTGTCCCAATCTTATTGCCATTTATGGTAATTGTCGATCTGAATGAAGAATTGTAAGACGACCGGTTTATTAAGATATCAGTACCGTTACCGGCTATTGTGTTCCCTTCGTTGGCATTATCCCCACCGATAGTCAGCGAATTTTCGTACAGATCGGCAGCATTGATCCCTACCCAATTGGTGTTGACCGTATTTCCATTGTCCATTACCCCAATGAAGTTTGATTGAATGGTAATAGTCCTGATGGCTGGAGTTGTTGCAGTATAATAATTGCCGGTATTTCTTATTACTATTCCGTTTACGTTTCCGCAGATCACATTTCCCTTACCCGGTTTGCCGATAATGATGTTATTGACCCTGTATTCAATAATGATCCCTGAACCCTGGGAGGTATTTACATTAGCTAAACTGGTGATGTTGGCAAATCCACGAAGGTAGAGGCCATAGATCTCCACATCAGTTGTTTGAGCATCATACGTGCTGTTTGAAATTACCAGTCCCGAATAATACTGGGTTGTAAACTCTCTCTCTATAATTACCCTGGCCCCAGATACACCCAGCACCGGCGAGGGCTGGGTAGAACCGTCAATGATCACTTTTGAAGTTACTATTGGTAACTGGCTTCTAAGCCTGATCGTGCGGGCATTGATGTCGTCACCGGTGACGGGAAGATTGAAGTTGATGATATCAACAGTAGTGGTACCATTAGCGGCTGCGTCTGTGAGGGCCTGCCGTAAAGTGCCGGGCCCGGTGTCGGCATTACTGGTTACAACAAACGCATCGGCGAGAGCCCGGGTTACGCTAAACAACAGCAATAGTGCGATAAGGGCCTTAATGCGGAACATGATTAAAAGTGAAATAATGCGAACATGGCTAAAAGTACAATAATATTTGAAAATTGAAAATTGAAATTTAAAAAATGTTTAATGGGTAAATTGTTTAAAATCAATATACATAATTTTCCTATGTATATAAGAAAGTGATATATTTGTATATGAGTGCGAACGGAATGTTAAAGGGCAGCCTGCAGACGATCATTTTAAAGCTGCTTCATGAAAATGATAAAATGTACGGGTACGAGATTACGCAGAAGGTAAAAGAAATTACTAACGGTGAAATTAAGCTTACGGAGGGTTCGCTGTATCCGTCGCTCCATAAGATGGAGGCAGAGGGGATTTTAAGTACCAGCACAGAACTGGTAGATAACCGCACCCGCAAATATTATTCGCTTACCAAAGAGGGCCACCTGGAGGTGGAAACTAAGCTTGAGGAAGCCAGAAGCTTCATCGGAAACCTGCAGGTATTACTTAACTTAAATCCAAAACTTTCATGAAACTAACCCTACAGCAGCAAAGAGATTTGCGCACCCAGCTAATGGAGTCTGCAATAAATGAGGATGCTTTTAATGAATTATATGATCATGTTGTTACGGGTTTGGAGCAGGAAGCTACGCGGGACAGATTTGATATCGATCAGATTAAAGAACTGGTAGATACGCAATTCAGCGAAATGGTCAATACCCGCGGGGAAAAAAGGGCATACCGTCGTATGAATAATATGATCGGATTTGCTGTGTTTGGTATTGCTTTTATGACGTACTGGCTGACGATGGAACCTACAGTAAGCTTTTGGGACTGCGGTGAATTTATTGCAGCATCTTATAAACTGCAGGTAGGGCATCAGCCTGGCGCCCCTTTATTCCTGATGATCGGAAAGCTTTTTAGCCTGCTCTCTTTTGGCAATACGGCTAAAATAGCATACTGGATCAATTTCAGCTCTGTTCTGGCCAGTGCCGCAACGGTTATGTTTCTTTTCTGGACCATAACGGCGATGGCGTTAAAGGTATGCAGCAAGCAAAAGATCAGACGGGCATGGTACAGTATATTTGCTGCCGGAGTTATTGGTTCGCTTGCATTTGCCTTTTCTGATACATTCTGGTTTTCTGCCGTTGAGGCTGAAGTTTACTCTCTTTCCACATTGTTCACTGCGATAACGTTTTGGGCTATTCTTAAATGGGAGAGGCGCCAGACGGATAACTATCTTATATTAATTGCGTTTTTAGTGGGGCTTTCCATTGGGGTTCACCTGTTAAGTTTACTGACAATTCCGGCGGTTACCCTGGTCTATTATTTCAGGAATGCTCTGAAGATAACCACTACCGGTATTGTCAAAGCACTGATCGCGGGATGTATCATCGTCGGGTTTGTGCAATTTGTGGTCATTCAATACCTGGTGCTGTTTGCTGCAAAGTTCGATCTGCTGTTTGTAAATACATTCGGGTTGTTCTTTGGATCGGGAGCTATCTTTTTTGTTTTGCTTCTCGCAGGGGCCATAGGCTGGGCTGTATATTATTCTATCCGGATTAAGAACTACAGGCTTAACCTCGGCCTGATCTGCCTGGCGTTTCTTCTGCTGGGTTTCAGCTCTTATTTTATGATCATCATCCGGGCAAATGCCAAACCTGCCATTAACCTGAGCAACCCGGATAATTCGTTTTCGCTTTATAATTACCTGGGGCGGTCTAATTACGGATCAACACCCTTAATTTACGGCAATACTTTTGATGCTAAAGTTATTGAGAATGAAGAAACCGGCAATACTTACCGGAGGGGGAAAACCGGGTATGAGGTTTCTGGTAAAACCTACAAATCTATTTTCGATAAAAATATGCTGTTTCCAAGGATATACAGTCAGAAGCCCGCGCACGCCGGATATTACAGGAACTGGTTGAATATGAAAGGCGATGAAAGCCCTTCTTTCGCACAGAATATCCGGTTTTTTAGTTCATGGCAGCTTGGATTTATGTACTGGAGATATTTTTTATGGAATTTTTCGGGCAGGCAGAACGATATTCAAAGCCAGGGCGAAATGGAGAACGGCAACTGGGTTACCGGAATAAAACCTTTGGATGCCCTGCGGCTGGGTAACCAGTCGCAACTGCCGCCAAGTATTACCATGAATGAAGCCCACAACCGGTATTTCGGGCTACCATTGATGATAGGTATAGCGGGACTGATCTGGTTAAGCCGTAAAAACAAATACAGCAGCATGGTGGTGGGGGCCTTTTTCTTCTTCACCGGACTGGCAATTATTCTTTATCTTAACCAGGACCCGGTGCAGGTGCGGGAAAGGGACTATGCTTATGTGGGTTCATTTTATGCCTTTGCGATCTTTATTGGATTCGGCGTTCTTGCGGTGAAGGACTTGCTGGCTAAATTTGCTTCTTCAAGATGGAGCCTGGTTTCGGCAACGGTTATTTGCCTGCTGGCAGTACCTGTACTTATGGGATCTCAGGGGTGGGATGATCATAACCGCTCGCAGAAAACCACGGCGGTCGACTGGGCCGGAAACTACCTGAATTCATGTGCTCCCAATGCTATTCTTTTTACCAACGCGGATAATGATACGTATCCTTTATGGTATGCGCAGGAAGTTGAGGGCATCCGAACGGATGTACGGGTGGTGTGTATCCAGTTCCTGTCGGATGATGCTTATATCAACCAAATGAAGAAACAATTAAACCGTTCTGCTCCCTTGCCTGTAAGCATGCCTGAAGAGAAATATGCCGATGGCGTAAGGGATTACCTGCCCTATGTTGACTACGGCATACAGGATAGCGTGGAGCTTAAAGACCTTTTGGCTGTTTTGACTTCTGATAACAAAAACGACCAGGTGCAGATGACCGACGGAACTTTTATGAATTTTCTGCCCGCTAAAAAGTTAAAACTGACGGTTGACAGCGATCAGGTGGTTAAAACCCATACTGTTAAGCCGGAGGACAAGATGAAAGTAGCCTCTTCTATGGAGTGGGTTTTTAAAAAGGAGTATGCCACAAAAGCAGATCTGGCCATGTTTGATATACTGGCTACCAATAACTGGAAGCGGCCGGTTTATTTTGCAACTTCCGTTTCTGAAGATACTTATCTGGGTTTGGATAAATACCTTTACCTCGAAGGGTATGCGTATCGTTTAATTCCTTTTAAAAGTATAGAAGATGGAAAGGACAAATCGGAACGGACAAATTCGGATGTGATGTATTCGAACGTTATGAACAGAATAGACTATAAAGCTTTCAAAAGGGCAAGCTATCTTGATCCTGAGAGCAGGAGGATCGTGAATGGTACGTGGTCTTTTAATAATACGCTTGCAAATAACCTGATCGCTGAAGGTAAAGTGGGTAAAGCCGGTAACCTGATGGAAAAATGCCTGCGTGACCTTCCTACGAGAAGTTATACTATTGGTGATACGCTTACGCAACTCTATACGGTTAAAAACCTGTATAGTCTTAATAAAGCCGATGAGGCTAATAAACAGGCAACGGCGACAACTGATTTTCTGATACAGGAGCTTAATTATATTGCAGCGCTTTCACCCGACTTTAAGCAGCAGCAGACCAGAAATATACAAATTGGGTTATATGTGTTGGGCTCCCTGGATAAATTAACAGCGGAGTACCATCAAAAAGAGTTGAATCAGATTATCAGGAATAATTTTAGCGCATTGGTTAAGGATTTTGATTGAAAACTTACTTAAAGAATATTACTTAAAACTGCTACGGCATCGCAATCCTGAGTTTGCCTAAATTAAGTTTAATAGACATTTCCCAAAACGAAGCTATGCTGATATAACCATCATTGTTAGGATCTTCTATATACCATCGGGCTTTATCAGAAAGCTGCTCGTCACCGTTAATAAACCAAAGAAAGGAGTGGGTGTCCAGTAGGTATTGCATTACATATAATCTTTGAAATCATCCAAAGGTTCATCAAAATCTTCAGAAATTTCAATCTTACCTTTAGCACTTCCAAATTGCGGGACCCTTTTTTTATTTGATCTGGATTTACTTAACAGGAAATCAACAAATGGTCTACTTCCTTCTTTAGTTCAGGAGGAAGCGATTCTAATTTAGTATTTAACGTTAATTGTCCCATAAATACAAAATCTGCACTATCTTAAAACTTATACAAAGTTACGTCAAAATGTTTACGACTACAAACATTAGAAAATTGTTATTCTGCTATTTTAGAGAAGTAGTCACGACTGTTACAATTAGATTTATGGGTGAACTGCTTTTTAAATACCTTCTCACATTCTGCCAGAATTGCATAATCTGCTGCTCGTTCAGATGCATAAAAAATAGAAATGGTGCAGCTTAAAAAACTTCATGTACCTTTGTGTCAAATGACAGAGCTCTATATAAAAAACATGGTATGCGGGCGTTGTATCCTCGTTGTGGAAAGTGAGCTGGTAAAGCTGGGCCTTCATCCGGAAAAAGTAGATCTGGGGTATGTGCAGTTAAAGGGAGACGCGCTTGATGAACAAACGAGAAGCCTTCTTGGGAACCGTCTCCACGATTTGGGTTTTGAGATGCTTGATGATACCAAAATGCGGATTATCGAACGGATTAAAAATGTCATCATACAGAGGATCCATCATACTGAAAGTCTTGATCTGAAAGTGAACTGGTCGGAATTGATCGCTGAGG
>JAATFW010000086.1 GCA_015654985.1 Sphingobacteriales bacterium
ATAGACACATTGAACAAAACCATTTCAACACAAATACCAACTATGTATGGTTACGGAAGCGGAAAGCCATGGAGAGCATGGTACGCTTACAACCTTCCGGAAGAAATTGACCTCCCGGGAGAGTATTATGTAGATGAAATAAAAAAAATAGTATACTTCTTACCTCCTGATAACTTACAAAAACTGGAAGTTTCGGTCCTTGAGACTCCGCTGATGGCACTGGAAGGCGTTAGTTCAGTTACCCTTAAAAACCTTCATTTTACATGCAGCCGGGGAATGGGAATATCAATGGAAAACACTACTGGTGTACGAATAACGGGATGTACATTAAACAACCTTGGGATGATGGCTGTATTTATGGGGAGGGGGATAGAACCTCAGCTGGATATATCACGCCCGGTGACAGGGAAAGCTGTATCACGAATAGTGGGAAGCCTTGTCGGACATCAGTACAATCAAAGCACCTATGACCGGTTAGCGGGAACAAATAACGGCATAGAGAACTGCGTAATATATAACACAGGGGCGGGAGGAATTTATTTCAGCGGGGGTAACCGTCTTACCCTGAAACCGGGACAAAGCTTCGTTAAAAATTGCCTGATCCACGATTACAACAGGATAGAAAAAACAAACTGTCCGGCAATCTGGGTAACCGGTGTTGGCAACCTCATTTCTAACTGTGAAATTTATAATGCCCCTTCTTTGGGGATACTTCTTCATGGCAATAATCATACAATAGAATATAATGTACTCCATGATCTGGCGCTGGAAACAGATGATATGGGAGCGCTTTATTATGGTCGTGACCCTTCTGAAAGGGGAAATATCGTCCGCTATAATTATTTCCATCATATTGGCAGCGGTCATAAAACCATGGGGGTGTATCACGATGATGGCGCCTGCGGGATGCAGGTTTACGGTAATATATTTTATAAATCCGGCACAGTTGCGGGATTTATAGGCGGAGGCAGCGATAACTCTTATACGAATAATATATTCATCGGCATGAAATATGCGGCCCATATAGATGACCGCTTAAAAAGCTGGGCGAAGGCTTTGCTGGAGAAAGATGGATTATATCAGAAAAGGCTGGAAGCCGTTAACTATAAAAATCCTCCTTATTCTGTTCAATATCCACTTCTGGCCTCCTATTTTGAAGATGATCCGGCTACACCAAAAAGAAACCCTTTCTCTGAAAACCTTCTTGTAAATGTTAGTAAACCGGTAGAGGGACACGCTTCATGGCTACCGTTTCTGGACAACAATTACGAAACAGACGCAGATCCGGGCTTTATTAACTTTTCAAAAGGTGATTTCAGATTAAAAAGACAGTCGATAGTTTGGGAGAAGATTCCTGGCTTTAAAGTCATCCCTGTAGAAAAAATGGGCTTAATTTCCATAAAAAGACATTAGCAAGAACAAATTATGAAACTTTCGTATATCCTGTCGTTTTGTTCCTTCCTGGTTTGGAACAACTGCTCTGTTGCACAAGAAAGGGGAGTACCACATAATACCAATTTCAGTGGATATCCGTCAAGAGACCCCACGCTGGATGTTCTCCCCGGTTTTAAACACCCACCCAGGGGCTATGGGAACGTTCCATTCTTTTGGTGGAATGGCGACACACTTAATAAGGAAAGATTAAGCGCTCAGCTTGATATTCTGAAGCAATCTGCCACTGAAGGCTTCGCTGTCAGTTATATCCATAGCGACCCCAAAGGGGCCGATGCAGAGATTAATAAAAAACTTGGACATGGCGGATACGGCAGGACCGTAGCGGGGCAGCCGCCTGTTTTTTCTAAAGAATGGTGGGAAATCTGGAATTGGTTCTCAGGGGAATCGGCGAAACGAGGTCTGGCTGCCGGACTGGATGATTATACCATGGGATGGACAGGAAATGGGTATTATCCGGATGAAGTAAAAGAAAAACTCAAATCGTATAAAGGGCAGCTCGAAATTAAAACCGACACCATAAAAGCCGGGAATAAATTTACCATGGATTGCCCCACCTCTCTGGTTACCCTTGTTGCCTGGCCGCTTAATCCTTCTAAGAGTAAGGCGCTTTTTATAGATCTCACAAAACAGATCAAAAACGGTACTGTCAGCTTTAATGCACCCGGGGGAACGGATTGGAAAATATATACTGTTTTATCAAAAGAGAATTATATGCTTCATCCAGACCATGGAAAAGATCTTGTAAACGCGTATTTCCAGAGATTTGAGGACAAGATGGACGCTCAGGGTAAAAAAGGGATGAACTACTTCTTTCAGGATGAGCTCTTTCTGCCAATGGATTCCATCTGCTGGTCTGAAGACTTTGTACAGCAATTTACAAAACGTAAAGGATATGATATTTTACCTTACCTGCCTGCCCTGAAAGAAGATGTTGGGCCAGTCACCCCTAAAATCCGCCTGGATTATTCTGATGTATTAATGGACCTTGCAGAAGAGCGGTATTTTAAACCGGTATACGACTGGGTCTCTCAGCGAGGTTTGATCTATGGTTGTGATAATTATGGAAGGGGAAAAATCCCGACTGAATATATTGATTATTTCAGAGCAATCAGTTGGTTTACGGCGCCTGGAAATGATGCGCCGGCCCGGGGATCATCATTCCTTCAAACCAAAATATCGAGCTCTATCGCACATCTCTACAAAAGGCCCCGCACATGGCTGGAAGCCTTTCACAGTATGGGATGGGGAAGCAGTGGTGAATGGCTGACCGAACAGCTTGATCATCATTTCCTTGCAGGAGGGAACCTGATATGCATGCATGGCCTCTACTATTCAACACATGGAGGATGGTGGGAATGGGCACCGCCTGATTTTCATTACAGAATGCCTTACTGGCCGCATATGAAAAAATGGCTAGAATATGGTGAGCGGTTAAGCTATATAATGAGCCAGGGCGTCCATGTAAGCGATATTGCCGTAATGTATCCTACCGAACCCATGCAGGCGATACCGGGAGCTAAGCCCGACACTGCATTTGAAACTGCAAAATTGCTGAGTGATGCAGGCCTGGACTACGACTTTATGGACCATCATTCGCTGATAAGAACAGAAATATCCGGAGGCACTCTGAACATATCAGATCTATCTTTTAAGATCTTGATATTGCCGGATATGAAAGCGATGCAATATAGCTCGCTGGAACAGGTTGTAAAATTCTACCGGAACGGGGGCATAATTATCGGACTGGGCTCTCTCCCTTCTGCCAGCAGTAATGCAGGAAGAAATGACCCGAAAGTAGATGCCATAGTAAAGGAAATCTTCGGTGTTACTGCTGCTGATCTTGAATCGGGGAAAAAACCGTCTGAACAGATGAATTCTAAAGGAGGAAGGGGCATATATACAACTGTTCACAATATCACCCAATTGGTATCTTCTGTTATTAAACCCGACTTTATTCCCGGACAGGGAGGAGGAAAGGTATTGCACCGCCGCCTGGGAAACCGTGATCTTTACATGATCATGAATGTTGCCCCAGGGAATGAATGCTTTTTCCGGGCCCATGGCAAAACAGAAATATGGAATGCCGAAACAGGAGAAACAAAGGAGCTTCCGGTGATCCGTGAAACGGCAGACGGCACATATATCAGAAATACAACCGATTATAGCCGCTCTTCTCTTGTTGTTTTCTCCCCCGGAACACCACAAATAGAAAAGCGCGATACTGAGGTTTCTGCAGAACCTGAAAAACATAGCATAGAAGGCGAATGGAAGATAGAGTTCCTGCCTACAATGGATAATAGATGGGGAGATTTTCGCCTGCCCGCATCAGAAGACAAAATAGGCCCGGAAGCACGTACTTTTCGTTTTATCGGAGCAAATCAGGCGGCTGGCGACTGGATGAAACCAGGCTTTGCTGATTCTCTATGGCAGGAAGACATTTATGGCTATGGAACACAAATGCAAACCATGGTTGATTCTTCATATAATGATTTCAATACATCAATATCTGATGCACTCGCCGGCAAAAAGGATCAATGGAAACCATACAAATACTCCTGGCGTTTTGGAGTATGGGATCAGCCGGGGCCCCAGGGCTATCATGGCTTAAAAGGAAGTGTGAGCGATGGCTTTATTATACTCGGCGGCGCCGGCCATCATTTATTCAGAACAAATGTCTATGTAACCGAAGATGGCTCCTACAGAATAGAAATTGATGGTAAAAAAGCCGACCGGCTGTTTATTGACGGACAGGAGGTAAAAGGAGACGCTATCACACTAAGAAAAGGATGGCATCCTGTACTGGCCGGCTTTGCAAATATTCCTTTAAAAGGACATACAACCGGACCAAATTCCAGGGATGAACGTCCGCGCAGTGCCATTGTACTGCTACCGGCGGCTACTCCTTCACCGGAAAAAGTATCTCCTTATTCAAAAACATTGTCTATGCGATGGAACCAGGCTGAACATTTAATGTTCGATCCGGATAAGGGCATCTATAAATCGTATTGTTACAGGTTTATTTCCACTCCCGGACTGGAACAAATGGAGATGTCTGTTTACGGAAAAGATCCGAAGGTGTGGATAAACGGAAAACAATTGGCTAAAAAAGCTATATTGCTGCTAAAAAGCACCAATGGTTTAAATACTTACCGTATCTCTCTTACCGAAAAGATGGAACGCGTTTGTGTTGTAGCAATGAAAATAGAAAACGAAACCGGATTTCAGGGAGCTTCCGTATTTCCGGTACCTGTAAAACTGATTTGCCATTCGGGGTTGTTACCCGCCGGAGATTGGTCTGAAACAGGGCAGATGAAGCATTATTCAGGAGGTTTGCTATACAAAAAAGTCGTTACATTTTCTGAACAACAACTTAAAGGAGAAGTAGACCTTAATCTGGGAGCCGTAGTTGCCACCTGCGAAGTAAAGGTCAATGGAAAAAATGCCGGGTTTTTAATGTCAAAGCCCTATAAAACCACGATTACCACCCTGCTCAAGCCAGGTGATAATGAGATTGAGATACTGGTGTACAGTACTTTATCTAATCATTACCAAACGATCCCATCGGCCTACCGGGGAGAACCTGCGGCAGGTCTTCTCGGTCCGGTTTCTGTTGAAATCAGGAAAAAATAAGAACGCCGGGGAATCATAAAAAGGCCGGACTGCTTTCGAAACAACCCGGCCTTTTTATAAATATCTGTAATGTTTAATATCAGACAAACTTCTTAGTATTAACCTTACGTTCGTTTTCTGTAAGATAAATCTTACGCAAACGCATACTTTTTGGCGTTATCTCTATATATTCATCACCCTGTATATATTCCATTGCTTCTTCCAGTGAGAACTTAATAGCAGGTGAAATACGAGTGTTATCATCAGTACCCGATGCACGCATATTGGTTAACTGCTTTCCTTTAGTTAAGTTAATAACCAAATCATTATCACGGATGTGTTCGCCCAGGATCTGACCTTCGTATACTTCAACTCCCGGATCAATAAAGAAACGCCCCCTGTCCTGCAATTTATCAATAGCATAAGCCGTAGTCATCCCCTTGTCCATAGAGACTAAAACACCGTTCGAGCGGCTTGGAATAGTTCCTTTCCAGGGTTCATATCCTTTGAATCGATGTGCCATAGTTGCTTCCCCTGCTGTAGCAGTTAAAACATTATTTCTCAATCCAATGATACCACGGGCAGGAATATCAAATTCCAGATGCTGTAAATCACCTTTAGGTTCCATGATCAATAACTCTCCTTTACGTTGAGTTACTAATTCGATTACCTTGCCGGAAACATTTGCGGGTACATCTACAATTAATACTTCTATTGGCTCACATTTCTTTCCGTCGATTTCTTTGACAATAACCTGCGGCTGGCCCACTTGAAGTTCATACCCTTCGCGACGCATTGTCTCTATCAAAACCGACAGATGAAGAATTCCCCTGCCATATACAAGATAAGAATCGGGAGATTCTGTTTCGATCACCTTCAATGCCAGATTCTTTTCCATCTCTTTAAAAAGACGGTCGCGAAGATGGCGGGAAGTAACGAATTTTCCCTCTTTTCCGAAGAACGGAGAGTTATTGATGGTGAAGAGCATGTTCATAGTAGGCTCGTCAATATGAATCACCTCAAGTTGTTCCGGATTTTCAAAATCTGCAATTGTATCACCTATTTCAAACCCTTCAATTCCAACAACAGCGCAAATATCGCCCGATTTTACTTCCTTCGTTTTCACCTTTCCAAGTCCTTCGAACGTATAAAGTTCCTTGATCCTGGATTTTTGGATCCGGCCATCACGTTTTACAAGTGATACCGGCATATTTTCTTTGATCACTCCCCTGGCAACACGCCCAACGGCGATACGGCCAACGAATGAAGAGTAATCTAATGACGTAATCTGCATTTGCAGCGTTCCTTCAGAAACCGGGGCTGAAGGGATGTATTCGAGAATGGCATCAAGAAGAGGGAAAATATCTTCTGTTGGCTTATTCCAGTCTGTACTCATCCAACCCTGTTTAGACGATCCGTAAATTACCGGGAAGTCTAACTGATCTTCACTTGCTTCAAGGTTAAAGAACAGTTCAAATATAGATTCGTGAACTTCATCAGGACGACAGTTCTCTTTGTCGACTTTATTGACTACCACAATAGGCTTCAACCCTAAAGCCAATGCCTTCTGCGTTACAAAACGTGTTTGCGGCATCGCTCCTTCGAAAGCATCTACCAGCAGCAACACCCCATCGGCCATCTTAAGTACCCGTTCTACTTCACCACCAAAATCGGCGTGACCAGGAGTATCGATAATATTTATTTTTACTCCCTTGTAATTTACCGACACGTTTTTAGAGACAATGGTAATCCCGCGTTCGCGCTCCAGATCATTACTGTCTAATATCAGTTCCCCTGTTGCCTGATTATCCCTGAATAACTGACATGTGTGTAAAATCTTGTCTACCAGAGTAGTTTTACCGTGGTCAACGTGTGCAATAATTGCAATGTTTCTAATATTCTGCATGAAAAATGCTCTCAAAAAATTTTTGCAAAGGTAACGTTTTAAATCCGCATTTCAGAGGGTTAAAAAAGGTTAAAATCAAATGACAATCAATGATTAAGATTAATTTACCTTTGTATGATGAGAACACAGGAAATACTGGTTATTTGTCTGTTTGTTGTTGCCATGATTTATATCGGCAGGCTGATTTACAGAAATCTGAATACGAAAAAAGGATGCGGGCATAATTGTAAATGCGGGGTTGATTTTTCTGATATAGAACCCAAAAAATAACCAGCGGAAAACCCTTAAAACAGAAGAACGGGATTCCCCGCCTTTTCTATTGCCCGGCCTTTTCAATTAAACATACCGCACATTCCATCACTTTCAACCCACAACCCGCAACTTTCAACTCCTTCGGCCTTTTCAATTAAGCACACAGCATAAGCTACCACACCCTCTTCTCTGCCAATAAACCCCATTTTTTCATTTGTCGTAGCCTTTATTGAAATCTCTTCTTCCGGAATACAGATGGCTGCAGCTATATTCTTCTTCATTTCTGGAACATGC
>JAATFW010000255.1 GCA_015654985.1 Sphingobacteriales bacterium
CGTAAAGCGTGCATACCGGTACAAAAAAGCAGTGCTTTGGCTTCCATGCCTGAGCCGCTAAGTAAAAAACAAACAAACGCCGGAGAAAGCACAGAAAGAGAAGAAATGAAAAGAGGATTTGATTTTTAATTTAAAAAAAATGGAAAAGTATCAGCCCCCGCCATTGGAGGCAGTTTTCATCAGAAACATGTTCATACGCTAATACAAAACCCTGAGTTGTTGTAAAGTCCGGATTAGCAGTTTCATCAGAAACACGTTCATACGCTAATTGCATTGTAAAGATGCCGGAGGTCGGATACTATAAGCTGCCGCTTACAAACAGAAATGAATAAGAGCTTATCGAAGCTTCATTGCCATTAAAAAAACAAACTGAGCAGCACTCATGAGTACCATAAAAAAGACAATTAATTAACGAATAATTATTCTAATGAAAATTAATATTTGATTTAATAAACGTAAGTTGTACATTTATTAAACCATTATAAAACGCCAGTTGTAACAATTACTTTCAATTTTTATTCAAATGCATACCGGACTTTCTTCAGACGCTGAGCTGCTAAGGCTAATAAAGCAGGATGATAAAACGGCATTTGATACCTTGTTGAAAAGGTACTGGAAAAAGTTGTTCTTGTATCTTGTAAAAGCTATAAAGGACGAAGACGAAGCATTGGACATTTTACAGGAAGTCTTTCTTTCTATCTGGGCACGGCGCCACCATTTACCTGAAATGGAATCTCTCTCACCTTATTTATATGCAGCAGCAAGGTTTAAAGGATTAGCATTTATCAACAGAAAGGTAAACAGGAATAAATTCTTTGACTCTTTTGTTTCCTTTGTTGCCAAAGAAGATCCATCAATGGAAGAAAAACATTTTGCAAATGAACTTGCATTTATCCTCAACCGTGAAATTGACAGCCTTCCTCCCAGGATGAAGGAAGTATTCATACTGAGCCGGTATCAGGACCTTTCTTACAGAGAAATATCAGAAAGGCTTAATATCTCCGATAAAACGGTTAAAAAGCAAATACACAAGGCTTTGACCTATCTGCGGTTGAAGCTTCCAGATGAACATTTTCTGATAAGTTTATTCCTGTTAGCTGCCTTCCTCCTGTGAATTCCTTTCCCTTACAAATTTTATATTTATTTTAACTGATAATCAATCCTTTGCAAATTTTTCCAATTGCAGGATACTACCAAATGGCTTTTAGATATATACACTTAAAGAAGGCCCCATGAAAGAAAAAGATTTTGCGAAACTCATAGAGAAATACGAAAGGGGGGATTGTACTCCCGGCGAAAAGATTTTGCTTGAATCATGGTTTAACCATCTTTCTGCTGATGGGAAATGGGATGGTTCTGAAGAGCGGTTAACAAGGCTGGAGGAAATTTCAGCAGTAAACATTAAAAAGAAGATAAGCAGTAAATCCAAAAATGACTCCCTGTTCAATGCTTTGAAAATTGCCGCTTCTGTATTTCTGATTATAACAGCATCCTTCCTGATTTACCGTTATGCAGGCAAGATCCGCGACATAACAGATCCTGAAGTATATACAGAAACAATAGTACCCAAAGGCAAAAGAATCCAGCTTACCCTTAGTGACGGCAGTACTGTACTGCTAAATTCAGCCAGCAGGATCAGGTATCCTGAAAACTTTAACCGGGATAGAAGAAGAGTTATACTGCTGGAGGGCGAAGCATTGTTTGATGTGGTACATGACATGAAGAAGCCGTTCATCGTGGATGCCGGAGGTATTCGCACACAGGTTTTGGGAACATCCTTTAATGTCAGGTCATATAAGCTATTTAAAACAGTAGAAGTGACCGTCAGAAGGGGCAGGGTGGCAGTGAAAGAGCTTCAATCTTCCCCCGGGGTTTCTGCTGCAGGTCTTTTTTTAGTGCCCGATCAGCAGGTCATCTACAACAGGGCAGATTGCAAACTGAGTAAAGGCAATGTTAATTCGGCCGCTATAACTTCATGGGCTGAGGGAAAGCTGTATTTTGAGGATGAATCACTGGGGAATGTGGCCAGTATATTGGAGAACACTTATAATATCCACATCATGTTTAAAGATGAAACAATAAAGGCCAAACGCATCAAAGCCAGTTTTGACAACACCGACTCGTTAGACGAAATTCTGTTTGCCATTGCAAGGGCAAACAAACTAACTTATACAGTGAATGAAAAAGAGATCTGTTTCAGAAACAGAAAATAACCAGTAATTAACCAGTAAAACCAGATAGTATGACTTAAGATAATTACAAAAAGAAACCGGTAGGATCTGTAAATCACTACCGGTTAAATCAAAGGGCCCAGTAGATCTGAACATCTGCTGATCCGTGTTTCAGGAAAAAACTAATTAATTATTAACCAAAAACATTCTAAAGGTATGAAAAAATATACCAGATGCTATTTCTATGTCATATGTAAAGTAATGAGAATAGGTTTCCGGCTCGTTTTTATAATACTCCTTAGCACTCAGGTGTTAATGGCGGCAAATTCTGCAGGTCAGACGATTAACGAAATCAGAATTGACCTGAGATCGAAAAATAAGGCTTTAAAAGAAGTATTAGACTACATAGAGCAAAAAAGCGGATTCCGCTTTGTGTATAATATACAAACCATATCAGCTTATAATAATATTTCTGTCAATGCAACCAACAGGCCGGTATCTTCGGTACTGAACAGGGTTTTAAGTAAAACAAAGCTGACTTACATAGAACAGAACAATAAGATCATTGTATTTGAGAAAGATGAGCTGGCTAAGATGGTTGGCCAGGATTTATCTCCGAGCAATTCGCAGGATATTGTAGTGAAGGGAAAGGTTACATCGGCTTCCGGAGAGCCGCTGCCCGGAGTAAGTGTAAAGGTAAAAAACACAGCGCAGGGAACGTCTACCGATGAATCCGGGCATTATTCCCTCCAGCTTAAAGAAGGGCCGGCAACACTGGTATTTTCTTACCTCGGGTTTGAAACGGCCGAGGTGCCGGTTGGTTCAAAAACAACAATTGATGTAATACTAAGGGAAAATATTAAAAATCTTGATGAGGTAGTGGTCATCGGTTACGGAACACAAAGGAGGGCCGATGTAACGAGTGCCGTGGCAACAGTAAAGGCCGAAGATTTCGTTAAAGGGCCTGTTTTAGATGCAGGACAATTATTGCAGGGAAAGGTGGCCGGGCTGAGTGTTTCTACACCCAGCGGAGATCCTACAAGTGCTACCCAAATCGTGCTCAGGGGTAATACCACCTTATATGGTGCAAACTCAAACCCGTTAGTGCTGATTGATGGTATCCCGGGAGACTTAAAAACCGTAGCCCCTGAAGATATAGAATCTGTTGATGTTCTTAAAGACGGTTCTGCTGCTGCCATTTACGGCACCAGGGGAACAAATGGAGTCATTATTGTTACTACCCGGCGGGCTTCGGGTAAATTTACAAATTCTGTTGAGTACAGCGGATATGCCAGCACTCAATCTATCGCGCGGCAGTTGAAAATGCTTACAGCCGCCGATTACCGGCAGCAAATAGCCGACGGAACGCGGCTTCCCAGTTATGATCTGGGTTCTTCTACCAACTGGATGGACGAAATAACACGAACACCTGTAAGTCATGTTCATAATTTAACCTTCAGGGGCGGAAGCAGCACCACTAACTACCTTGCTAATGTAAACTACCGCCTGCTTCAGGGGATTTTCAGGAAATCTGACAATAATACGTTTTCAGGACGGGTAGATATAAACCATTTCATGTTTGATGATAAACTGAAAGTTAATATCGGTATTCTGAATACTGACAACAGCTATATTTCAACAGCCGATGGAATCAGCTTTACCGGGTATACTTATCGCCAGGCATTGATCTACAACCCTACTTCTCCCGTAAAAAACGCAGATGGAACCTGGGCAGAACAGCCAAGTTTCTTTAATTATGAAAATCCGATGAGCCGTTTGTACGAGAGCGACGGGGAAAATTCATCCCAAAACACAAGATTAAACAGTTCACTTACTTATACCCCTGTCAGTGATTTAAGGCTTTCGGCTTTATTCTCATATAACAGGTACAACCAGGTGAGAGGGTATGCCGAAACCAAACAGCATATTTCTACTTTGCGTGATAACAGAAACGGGTACGCCTCAAACGGCAATACTCAGTCTCAGGACCGGCTGCTAGAGCTTACCGCACAATACTCTAAAAATATCAGCGACCACCGGTTTACTGTACTGGGCGGCTACAGCTACCAGGACAATAAATATCAGGAAAACTGGATGCAAAACTGGGATTTCCCGACCGACATTTTCAGCTATAACAATATCGAACTGGGCGACGCTATCAAGAGGGGAATAGCGCCGATAAGCGGCACCCGCACTCAAACCAACCTGATCAGTTTTTTTGGAAGAGCTACCTACAGCTATAAGGACAGGTATATGCTTTTAGCAAACTACCGGTATGAAGCAGCCAGCCAGTTATACCGGACCGATAAACCATGGGGGGCTTTTCCGGCTATCTCGGCCGGATGGCATATCAGTGAAGAGCCCTTTATGAAAGATCAGCATCTCTTCGACGATCTGAAACTAAGAGTTGGATATGGTGTAACCGGCTCACAGCCTACCGCCGGGTTTCTTGGAGTTCCACTGATAAATTATAGCGGATATGTTTTAACAAATGGTAAATGGGTACAGCCTCTTATTCCTACTCAAAACTCCAATCCCTATTTAAGATGGGAAGAGAAAAAGGAGAGCAATTTCGGCCTCGATTATTCACTATATAAAGGACGGATCAGCGGAAACATAGATTATTATATCAGAAAAATTGATGGGCTGTTGTATGATTACCAGGTCCCCAGTCCGCCGAACTTATACTCAACAACCCGTGCAAATGTTGGAATAATGGAAAATAAAGGACTTGAAGTGATGCTTAATCTCGTCCCTTTACAAAGCAAAACCTTCGTTTGGAATACCAGTTTTAATTTCTCAACAAATACCAATAAGTTAAAGAGCTTATCGAACGAGCTTTATAAAACGACTAATAATTATTTCACTACAGGTGAGACGGGTGAACCCATTCAAACATTTACTCATATAGTTAATATTGGCGATAACATTGGTGATTTTTATGGATTTAAAGTTGTTGATATTACGGATGACGGAAAATGGATCTATGAAGGACGTGACGGAAATCCGGTAAACTATAATGACTATGCCCACGCTTTTGAGGATAAAAGAATATTAGGCAACGGGTTACCTAAATACTATGCGGGCTGGAACAATACTTTGAAATATAAAAACATGGACCTCAGCATTACGATGCGGGGGGCTTTCAGCTACCAGATCCTAAATTATCAGCGCATGTATTATGAAAATACAAAAGTGCAGGAATATAACAGACTGAAGTCTGCTTACGATAAGGTGTTTGATAAGGCTGTGTTAAGTTCTAAAATGCCATTGGAGTTTAACAGCTATTACATAGAAGACGGTGATTTCTGGAAAATTGACAACATCACTCTGGGATACTCCATTAATAAGTTTAAAACTAAATACATTCGTTCACTGCGTTTTTATGCAACCTCCCTTAATACGTTTCTTTTTACCGGTTACAAGGGAATAGATCCGGAAGTAGACAGGCTCGGTCTTGCTCCCGGAAATGATTACAGGGACAAATATCCTACCACCCGCACTTTTACTTTAGGTGTTAATTTAAGTTTCTAACTCTAATTTTTGAAAAATGAAAAAGAAAATATATCCTGCCATCATCAGAACTTTTTGTTTCTGCCTGCTCGCAGGAAGTTTATCCTGCACCAAACTGGAAGATGAGAATTATAGCGCGATCATATCCGACGAATTTAACCCTACCTCAGAAGATCTGGCAAATCTGGTAGGCGCCGGTTATGTAAGCTGGAGGCCTTTAATGATCGGAAGAAGCAATAATTCTATTTACAGAACAAATGAGATATCGTCAGACGAACTGGTAATCCCGGCAAGGCCAAACGGTTGGGACGATGGTGGAATGTACCGCAGGTTTCATGAACATAAATGGACCACAGATGACCTCAACTCAACAGAGATCTGGAACAGGGCCTACCAGGGCATCACAAATTGTAACCGCGTGATTTATCAGCTCGAATCTGGCATCATACCCGCCAGTGAAGGCAAGGATGCAACGATTGCAGAACTAAAAGTATTACGGGCATCTTATTATTATCCTTTGTGCGACTTTTTTGGCAATGTCCCCATTATTACCCGGTTTGACCTTCCCGACGGATTTTTGCCTGAGCAAAGCACACGAAAGGAGGTCTACGACTTTATTGTTAAAGAAATAGCAGATAACCTGCCCCTGCTAAGTGATAAGAATGATCAGACCACCTATGGCAAATTTAATCAATGGGCAGCTCATACGCTCCTTGCAAAGATGTACCTGAATGCTGAAGTTTATACCGCTACCGCTGCATGGGATAAATGCATTCAGGAGTGCGATGCGGTGATTAATTCA
>JAATFW010000001.1 GCA_015654985.1 Sphingobacteriales bacterium
ACCTCCTTTTTTTATTTTACTCTTTCGAGCGGTCCGGACGGGACTCGAACCCGCGACCCCATGCGTGACAGGCATGTATTCTAACCAGCTGAACTACCGGACCTTCCCGTTTGGGACTGCAAATATAGTGCGTTTCTTCTACTTTCCAATATAAATTTTCATTTACTTCAAAGAACCCTGACAATCAACATAATAATTCATTATCCTTGATTTAAAAAAGACTATATTCAGTCATTTTATATATCAGGAACCCGATCCTTCCTTCATTTTTTCTGCATTTTCAGCAAACTGAAGGGCGTCTATAATTTCCTGGATGTCTCCGTCCATAATAGCCGGAAGATTATACAGGGTCAATCCGATGCGATGTTCGGTTACCCTTCCCTGGGGGTAGTTATAGGTACGGATCTTGGCAGAACGGTCGCCGGTAGAAACCATACTTTTCCTTTTTGCTGCAATATCGCCCGCCTGTTTCTGAACTTCAAGGTCGAATAGCTTACTCCGCAGCATTTCCATTGCCAGTTCCCTGTTGGCAAGCTGCGAACGTTCCACCTGGCAAACTACCACCATACCGGTAGGTTTATGAGTAAGCTGTACCTTCGTCTCTACCTTGTTTACATTTTGTCCTCCGGCACCTCCCGAACGGGAAGTTTGCATTTCCACATCGGCGGGATTAAGATAGAAATCCACTTCTTCCACCTCGGGCAGTACAGCAACAGAAGCTGCCGATGTATGGACCCGGCCCTGCGTTTCAGTATCGGGAACACGCTGAACGCGATGCACGCCTGATTCATATTTAAGCTGGCCGTAAACATCCTCACCAGTTACTTTCATGATCACCTCCTTATACCCCCCGGCTGTACCTTCAGTGACATCTACCACCTCTGTTCTCCAGCCTTTCTTTTCGAAGAATCGGGTATACATGCGGTAAAGATCGCCGGCAAATAATGCGGCTTCATCTCCTCCCGTGCCTCCGCGGATTTCCACCACAGCATTCTTGGCATCTTCAGGATCTTTCGGAATAAGCATCAGACGGATCCTTTCCTCCATCTCATCTTTCTTTTCGATCAGTTCGTCAAGATCAAGTTTAGCCATCTCACGCAGTTCATCATCCTTCTCTGCAGCAAGGATCTCCCTGTTTGCCTCAATATTTGATACTACATTTTTGTAAACCTTATATTCATCCACGATCTTCCCCAGGTCCTTATATTCTTTATTCAGTTGGGCATAACGCTTCATATCGCTCATGGTCGCAGGATCGCTTAACTCCCGTTCAACCTCTTCCCAGCGGATTTTAATTGCTTCTAATTTATCTAACATGTTTTATATGAAAAGCAAAAGCATTGCATGCAGGGTATCCCTTAATGACAGATGCGGTTTATACTTTATATTTCTGTAAAGCGCACAAAAATAAGGCTTTTTATATAAAAAACCTTACTATCTCTTTAAGGGTTCTAAGTACGCGCTGCTTGCGGGTCACCCTTTGCCTGGAAAACACCTGAAAATGATGCCCTTCTGCTGCACAAATTCCATGCATCTACATTCCACTTTATTCGCTTTCATGCGAACAAAGTGCGAACGAGGTGACTGTTAGGTGACTGTTATTTTCAGATCATTTCCAGATCGTTTTTAGATTGGGTTCAAGGTGAATATCTGTGGTAAATAGCCAGATAAAAACGGAAAGTTATAAGGAATTAGCCAGGCAATTGTCTTAGTTTTATAATAAACGGACTGAAGGATGAAGAATTCAGAACAATATCCGCGCGAACAAAAATAAATTGTTATTTTGGAATTGATTCTTTGCCTGCTTTACTCCTTTGTATTTTCGCAAATGGTTTAGCCGGCCAAACTATATGGATACTCCTTTAAGCAAAGAAAAACCAGTTGTAAGGCTAAGGGCCTTTCGGGCTGTTGACGACCCGGAGACCTGCGCGCTCTTTGTAGAAGGCCATACTCATGTATTAACAAATTTTGGGATCCAAAAAATAACCTCAGCCAGGCATGGCTGGCTTACCAATCCGGCGGTTTTTGTACTGATAGTAGAATCGCTTGACAAAAAAAAGGTTTACGGAGGGGCACGTTTACACGTAGCCGGGGGAAGTGAGCCCCTGCCTATTGAGCAGGCTACCGGGTCATTAGACCCCGCTATCTATCCTCTCATAAGAAGATATGCTCTTAACGGCACGGGTGAAGGCTGCGGATTATGGAATTCAAGAGAAATAGCCGGATATGGAATTGGAAGTATTTTCCTGACAAGGGCGGCTATTGCACTTACACCGCAGATCGGTCTTAAATCGCTTTTCGCTCTTTGCGCGCCATACACCGTTAAATTAACGGAATCAGTGGGCTACAGGCTTGAACCACGGGTTGGAAATAAAGGGACTTTCTATTATCCGAAAATTGATCTCATTGCAACTACCATGATCTTTGAAGATCCTGAGGGATTAAGTACCACAAGTGAAGAAGACCGCAATGCGATAATGGAGCTCAGAACAAATTTAAATGCGGTACGGACTGAAGTGTTGAGAAAAAAAGAAATTGAGATCCATTACGAACTTAAAATTCCAAATCTTGACCGATGGAACCTGGACGCTACTATTGCAAATTCGCAAATAATTTCTCCATTAACCGCTAATGATCAAAACAACCTGAACATTCTGTAAACATTTTAGTTAAACGCTTATATTAATACAACAAAAATGTCAGATAAGCATTACGGCATCAGTTACCTGGAAGGAACTGCATCGGTTTTAAAGAACCTGAAAGAATACTCTTATAATTCATTCCGGCATATCCCGCAGGGAGCAATACTCGAGCTGGGCTGCGGCACAGGTTTCGACGCTGTTAATTTAGCCAATCTTCTTGGAAGCGGTGTAAAAGTAACAGGAATTGACCATGACCCTCAAATGATTGAGAAAGCAAAAGCTTCGGGAATTGATACCTTAAATGTAGATTTTATTCTTTCTGAAGTTAATCCGATACCATTTGACGGATCAAGCCTTGATGGAGTACGCACCGAAAGGCTGATACAGCACCTTTCAGAACCCATACAGGTAATTAATGAAATATATCGTGTATTAAAGCCGGGCAGGCCGCTGGTAATAGTAGAAACAGACTGGGGCAGTTTATCTTTTTACAATGCGGATATTGATATTGAGAAAAAAGTAAACCGTTATCTCACCCGGGAAAAAGTAAACAACGGCGCTGCGGCAAAACAGCTTACCGGGTACCTTGAAAATGCCGGATTCAGGAATATCAGGCTTGAAATATTTCCCTTCGTTTTGAAGTCATTGAAAGATGCTTTTACTTATCTGTTAATAGACCAGTCTTTAGCAGAAATGAAAAGCAGCGGAGAGTTGAGCAATGAGGAATTTACAGCGTTTACCTTTTCGCTGCAACGGGCGGATGCGGGAAATTACTTTGCGTGTTCTATTAATTTAGTGGTTATATCTGCAGAAAAATAAACCTGAAGAAACGATAGCTGCAGGAAATAAATTACCAATACTGCTTATAAATGATATTCAAATGCATAGAAGGCTTTTAATTACTGTATTGTTATTTTCGGGCTGTTTTTTTTGCAGGGGAGAGATCATAATTACAAATACTACCGGCAGGGTACTGGCAGGTACTAACCTCCTGTCTTTACACTCTGATAAGGAGATTAGCTTCGCAGAAGTTTTGCATTCCCAGGACTTTGTTTCAGTAGGCCCGGGCGTACCTAACTTCGGAGTGAGAGAGCATAGTATCTGGTTAAAGTTTAGCGTTACCAATAAATCCACGGCTAATCACCTTATCCTGCAGGTTGCTTACCCTGAGCTTGACAGGATAGAACTGTACTCCCCCGGTAAAAATGGGGTATACAAAAGTTTACAACTCGGGAAAGCGAAATTATTTAATATACGAAAATATAAGACCCCTGATTACCTTTTTGATCTGAACATCCCGTTAAACAAAACTGAGACTTATTTTCTCAGGGTAAAATCCGATAAGCAAATCTTTCTGCCCGTTTATATAAGTAAACCTGACGTTCAGTTTCAGCAAAGCGGCACAGACAACATGCTTTCAGGCATTTACATCGGGATTGTGCTGATCATGCTCTTCTATAATCTCTTTGTATACTTCTCTGTTCAGGATAAGAGCTATTTATATTATGTTATCTATATATTTTTCGTTGGATTAACACAGATAGGGTTAAAGGGGTACAGTTTTCAATACCTGTGGCCTAATCTGCCAGAATTTGAATCAAAAAGCATTGTCCTCTTTGCTTCGATAAGCGGAATTGCGGCAATGCTTTTTACCAGCACCTATCTGGAAGTTAAAAAAAACTTCAGGAAAGCCAGGCCCGCCTTCTGGTTTTGTGTTGTATTATTCATCATAAGCTGCATACCGGCTCTTTCAGGCAATATACAAACCGGATTTAAGCTGATGCAATCAGCTACTTCGCTGACTTCAATAGTGATATTTGTGATATCTCTGACTATCATGCTCAGGGGCTATCAGCCTGCGAAGTTCTTTTTCTCCGCATGGTCTGTTCTGCTTACAGGGGCCATTATTTTCCTACTGAAAGATTACCAGGTTCTACCCTACAATACCTTTACAAGTTATTCTATGCAGATTGCTTCTGCTATCGAAATGTCGCTGCTCTCGTTTGGTCTGGCTAACAGGATAAATATTCTTAAGAAAGAAAAAGAAATGTCGCAGGCAGAAGCCCTGGAAGCAGCCAGAGAAAATGCCAGGATTATCCGTGAGCAAAATGTAGTACTTGAGCAAAAAGTAAGCGAACGCACGTTAGAGCTTAAGGTGTCTAACGAAGAGCTGAACACTACGCTCGAGGATTTAAAGCAGGCACAAAGCCAGCTTGTTGAATCGGAGAAAATGGCGTCGCTGGGACAGCTAACCGCAGGTATTGCCCATGAAATCAATAACCCGATTAATTTTGTGACTTCTAACGTTACTCCATTGAAGAGAGATGTAGAATTGTTATTTGATGTAATCGCCTCTCTTGAAAATGTTGCCCTTTCTGATTCCCAAATACCTGAAAAACAAAAGCAGATAGCCGGTTTTAAAGAAGAAACAGACTTCGATTATCTTAAAATTGAGATATCCAATTTATTGAAGGGAATATATGAAGGAGCCTCAAGAACCTCAGAAATAGTAAAAGGACTTCGTATTTTTTCGAGGGTAGATGAAGACGATCTTAAAAAGGCAGATGTAAATGCGGGTATTGAATCGACCCTTGTAATTATCAACAACCTGCTGAATAACAGGATAAAGGTAATTAAAGAACTGGACCGGTTACCTTTAATTGAATGTTATCCGGGCAAACTGAATCAGGTATTTCTAAACATTTTAGCCAACGCTGTCCACGCAATAAATAAAAAATTCGGTGATAAAACAGGGGGCGAACTTAAAATAAGCAGCTATAGCAAGGAAGATTTTATTTTCATAAAAATTTCTGATAATGGGATAGGGATGGACGAAAACGCAAAAAAGAAAGTCTTTGATCCTTTCTTTACAACAAAAGACGCAGGTGAAGGGACTGGTCTGGGGATGTCCATTGCCTTTAATACTATAAACAAACATAAAGGGCATATCCACCTGAGCTCCGTTCCGGGTGAAGGCACGGAGTTTATACTGCAACTGCCAGTTAAGCAGTTATGAGTAAAAACGGAGTTACCGTACTATTGGCCGAAAGAAAAGCAAGAAATGAATTGTAAGAAAATTACAACTGTTTACTTCGCCATACGTATATATAAATACCAGATTATAAAGTACTCTTCCCGTTTTTAATTTGTAACATACTATCTGCTTGCGCCCATGCCGGACAAAATTAAAATATTGTACATTGATGACGAGCCTGATAATCTCGTAGGTTTCAAAGCTGCACTGAGGCTTGATTGCCATGTTTTTGTTACTACAAATACAGACGAAGCCGGAGAGATTCTGGCCGGAGATCCGGATATCAGGGTTATTTTCTGTGATCAGCGTATGCCTGCCAAAACCGGTGTTGAATTCTTTGAGGATATAAGGATCCGCTTTCCTTTACCTGTAAGAATATTACTGACAGGCTATGCCGATATTGAGGCTGTAATTGATGCGATTAATAAAAGTCACATTTACAGATATGTTAAGAAACCATGGATCTATGAGGACCTTATATCTGCTATAAATGAGTCAAATAAGTATTACCAGACCAGTTCAATGCTTGCTGAAAAAAATGCAGCTCTCCAAAAGGCATATATTGAACTTGACAAATTTGCATATAGCGTAAGCCACGATATCCGTGGGCCGCTGTCAGGAATCCTGGGAGCCATTAATCTTGCTTCTGACACACACGATCCGGAAGAAATCAAGGAAATGCTCCGGCTGATGGAAAAATCTGTTAAGCAACTCGATGTTTTCATAAAAGGAATGCATGATTACTATAGTTTGCAGCGGGGAGAATTGCATCTCAGTGTCATCGATTTTAAAAAGATCGAAGAAGACGTGTCTGATACATACGGAACCTGGAGTATTGCAGATAATGTGAACTTAAGGATATGCATAGATGCGGCAGAACCGTTCAGAAGTGATAAGATTTTGCTCAAAACCATTATTAATAATCTGATATCAAATGCTTTCAAGTATCAAAAGAGTGAAAATGACGATAAATCTATTGAATTAATAATCAAGGTACATAAAGGAACAGCAACCATTATAGTAAAAGACAATGGCATTGGCATTCAGCAAAGATATATAGGAGAGATCTTCAATCTCTTCTTTCGGGCCGCCTCTCTGGAAGCAGGATCGGGATTCGGCCTTTACAATGTTAAAAATGCCCTTCTAAAACTTAATGGCGACATCAATGTTTATTCTCAACCAAGAAGCGGAACGACTTTTACAGCTACAATTCCCAATAAATAATATGAAACTACCATTTATCCTTATTGACGACAGTGAACTTGATTGTTATATAGCAAGAAAGCTGATATATCATACCGGAAAATCTTCTGATATAAAAACTTTTACGGAGGCAGGAACAGCCTTTGAATATATTAAAGATCAAGCTGAGACGCCGGCTAAAGATTTGACTATAATTTTACTTGATATACTGATGCCCCTGATGAGCGGATTCGAATTTACAGAGGCATTTGAGGGCCTTCCTCCGGAACTTCAGAAAAAATATATTATCGTTGCAATTACATCGTCCCTGAATAAGAATGACATTGAACGTGTGAGCAGTTATGCATCGGTAAAAGGGGTAATTGATAAACCCATAAATACAAGTTCGCTGAGTGCACTAATCAAAAGCTACGGCGTAAACTGGAATAAAGATTAAATTATGAAAGCAACTTCTGCCTTAAAAGAAATTCAAGCTGATCATTAGAAACAGCAAGCTTTCCATTCATCTCCTTAATATTTTTTCTGTCATTGTAAACTTCGTATGCACGGTTTATGGCCAGATCGAGCTCTTCCTCATTCCATGGCTTGGCCAGATAGTGGAAAATTTTTCCCTTATTTACTGCATCAACAACTGCACCCATGTCCGCATAGCCTGTTAAAAGAATCCGCATCGGATCGGGGAACTTCTCAATTATTTTTTCCAGAAATTCAACTCCTGTCATCCCGGGCATCCGCTGGTCTGTAATAATAATATCCACAGGCTTTGTTTCCATTATTTTCACAGCCTCTTCTCCGCTTAGTGCTGTTAGCACACTATATTTTAGTCTAAAAGTGGCCCTAAACGATATGAGGTTATTTTCCTCATCGTCCACATACAATACAGTGATTTTTTTATCGGGCATTTCTAAAAATTTATCGGTCTCTCATCTTCCTTTCAGGAACTGTTTTACAAATGAAAGTTAAGCATTTTATAATGAATTCAAAACACAAAAAAATAACAGTTCACCTGTTGCTAAACAGAAAAATACTCCAGGTGCATTTCTTCTCCGTCGAAAACAGCGTACGAACAATAATTGATCCACTCACCCAGGTTAATATACCGGCTGCTTTCACTCAGCTTTATATCAAGGGGTAAATGGCGGTGTCCGAAAACAAAGTAATCAAAATGTTCTTCAGCGAGCTTTTCTTTACTGTATGTTACCAGCCACTCATGCTGGCTGCTCACAAATGTTTCTTTTTTCATTCCGGCGATACGGCTATGCCCCGACCATAACTGAGCTACGCCAATCCCAAGGTTAGGATGTATCCGCGCAAACAGCCACTGGCATAAACGGCTTCTGAAGATCTTCTTCAGCATCTTATATTTATTATCGCCCGGACCTAAACCATCCCCGTGATGAATGTAAAACCTCTTGCCGTTACGTTCAATTATTAATTCATCCGAAATAATCTCAGCTCCGATCTCCTGTGTCAGGTAACCAAACATCCACATATCATGGTTTCCTTTAAACATAGTAATCTTCACACCTGCATCAGCAAGCTCTGCAAGTTTTCCCAGAAAACGGACAAATCCACGGGGTACTGCATGCTTATATTCAAACCAGAAATCAAAAACATCGCCTACAAGGTAAAGTTCAGCAGCATCCTCTTTTATTGAGTCAAGCCACTGTACAACCTTTATTTCTCTTTCACGGCTTAACTGATAGTTTGAAACTCCAAGGTGAAAATCGGAGGCGAAATAAATTTTATTATGTAATGACATGCGGATAAAGGTACAAAAATTGTAGTTTTGAGATTGAAGTTGCAAATTGAAGGTTGATGGCCCCAAAAATATAGGGTTGCATGGCAGTTTACAACTCATAATCCTCTATACAACTCTTTTTGAATGAAAAAATTCTGTATAATCTTATGTATGTCTGGCTTTACGCTGGCCGGCATTGCACAAACGGCTTCTAAAAAAATGATTAATTATCCACCGGCAAAGAAAGACAATACCATTGATACTTATTTTAATACGAACGTTGCCGACCCTTATCGCTGGCTTGAAAACGACATGGCCCCGGAAACCAAAGACTGGGTTGCCAAACAAAATAAGGTTACCGAAAATTTTCTCTCTAAAATCCCCTACCGTGAAAGAATAAAACAACGACTGGAAAAATTATGGAATTATGAACGCTACAGTGCTCCTGTGAAGGAAGGTGATTATATCTATTATACTAAAAATGACGGCCTGCAAAATCAGGCAGTGATGTACCGGCAGAAAGCAGGGAAAGAACCTGAAATATTTCTTGATCCCAATAAGTTTTCGGCAGACGGAACCACTTCGCTCGCAGGCATAGACTTTACCAGAGATGGAAGCCTGGCCGCCTATCAGCTATCAGAAGGCGGATCAGACTGGCGTAAAGTGATTGTTATTAAGGCCGCTGATAAAAGTGTTATTGGAGATACCCTGACCGATATAAAATTTTCAGGACTGGCATGGAAGGAAAATGAAGGATTTTATTACAGCAGTTATGATAAACCGGAAGCCGGAAGCCAGCTTTCAGGAATGACGCAATATCATAAACTGTACTACCATCAACTGGGCACCCCGCAAAAACAGGATGTTCTTATTTTTGGAGGGACTGAAACTCCGAGGCGATATATTGGAGCTTCTATCACAGAAGACGGACGGTTTCTTGTAATTACGGCTGCCAATTCCACCACCGGCAATGAGTTGTATCTGCAGGATCTGAGTAAACCCGGAAGTTCCATTATCAACATTGTGAATAACTTCGATAATGAGCATTACATCCTCGAAAATGAAGGCAGCAAACTCTTCATTTTTACAAATCTTAATGCCCCTAATTACCGGGTTGTAAGTACAGATGTTTCAGATCCGGCACCCGGTCGCTGGAAAGATGTAATACCGCAAACAGAAAATGTTCTGAGCGCCGGTACCGGCGGAGGTAAATTATTTGCCAATTATCTTAAAGACGCAACTTCTCTTGTTATGCAGTATGACATGAACGGTAAGCTTGAACATACGATCAATTTGCCGGGGATAGGCACGGCTTCAGGCTTTGGCAGCAAAAAGAATGAAAAGGAATTGTATTATACTTTCACTTCATACGTTTATCCTCCTGCAATATTTAAATATACAATTGCATCGGGCAGATCTGAGCTGTACAAGAAAGCCGGCGTGCAGTTCGATCCTTCTCTATACGAATCAAAACAGATCTTCTATCATTCGAAGGACGGCACCCGTATTCCGATGATCCTTACTTACAAAAAGGGAATTAAGCTGGATGGCAGCAACCCAACTTTATTATATGGATACGGAGGTTTTAACATCAGCCTCAGCCCTGCATTCAGCACCTCTAATATTATTCTGCTCGAACAGGGCGGAATTTATGCAGTAGCAAATCTGAGAGGCGGCGGCGAATATGGAGAAAAGTGGCATCTGGCAGGTACCAAAATGAAGAAACAGAACGTTTTTGACGATTTTATTGCAGCTGCGGAATACCTCATCAGCAATAAATATACGTCTAAAGAGCACCTGGCAATTTCAGGCGGCTCTAACGGCGGACTGTTGGTTGGAGCAGCAATGACTCAGCGCCCTGACCTGTTCAAAGTAGCCTTCCCGGCAGTGGGAGTACTCGACATGCTTCGTTATAATAAATTTACAGCAGGTGCAGGATGGGCGTTTGATTATGGCACCGCAGAAGATTCAAAAGAAATGTTTGAATACCTGCTGAACTATTCTCCATACCATGCCCTGAAACCGGGTACGGAATATCCGGCAACTCTGATAACAACTGCCGATCATGATGACAGGGTGGTTCCGGCGCATTCCTTCAAATTTGCTGCAAGGCTTCAGGAATACCATAAGGGGGCTGAACCTGTCCTTATCCGTATAGAAACTAAAGCAGGTCACGGTGCCGGAAAATCTACAGCACAGATCATTGCAGAACAGGCCGATAAATGGAGTTTCATGTTTTACAATATGGGAGTGAAAGTTAAGTTATGGGTTAAAAGTTGAAGGTTGAAGGTTGAAAGTTGAAAGTTGAAAGTTGAAAGTTGAAAGTTGAAAGTTAAAAGTTAAAAGTTAAAAGTCTCCAGCGATTTTAAAAAATTGATTTAACTATACAACACATTTTTTATAGCTGAGAATCATTAGAGTTGGGAATGTGTTTTACAGTTTATAAGTTAAAGGTTTGAACGGATTGGGTACAACCGGAGAAGGAAAAATTGAGATCTGCAGCTTTGGTGCTTCTCATAAAATGTTCGGCGTTAAGATGGCCCGCCAATGAATATTGCTAAGGCTGAAATGCCTGTTTGATAATTAAAGAATGAATCCCTACGAACAGAAAAGACGCTGGAAATTTCTTTTACTCGCTTTTGCCCTGGTGATCGCCTCTGCATCCTTATGGTATAGCTATTACCTGGTAAAAGGCATTGCAATATCTGAAAGGACGCGGGCCGAGGTGTGGGCGATGAGTACAAAAAAGATTGTTGAAATTGAAGATACTAATGATGAATTCCTTACCTATATTTATTCTGTGCGGGATAGCCTTACCATGCCTGCTATTCTTACAGACGAAAGGGATAGTATCATTTACTGGAAGGGATTAGACAGCACAAAAACCAATATTCCACAGGAAGCATCCGCAATGGAATCGCCTCTTTATACCAGGAAAATGTATGATCCTGCTTACTTCAAAATGCAGTTGAATGAAATGAAATCGCAGCATGTACCTATCGTTATTACCAAGGATAATGGTGAGAAATGGTATGTATATTATAAAGATTCCATGTTGCTTACTCAACTGAGGGTTTTCCCGTACATACAACTTACCGTTATTGCCCTCTTCCTCCTTGTGGCTTATACTGTTTTCAGCTCTTCCAAACGATCAGAACAAAACCTTGTATGGGTAGGCCTTGCAAAGGAAACAGCACATCAGCTTGGAACGCCTATATCTTCACTGATGGCCTGGATAGAACTGCTTAAGTCGAAGTTTAACGCTGATGACGAGCCGCTCATTATGGAGATGGAAAATGATGTAAAGCGTCTGGAAATAGTTGCCGACAGATTCTCGAAGATTGGTTCCAAACCGATCCTCAAAAGCTATATCGTATATAATGTGGTAAAAGAATATGTCGACTACTTCAGGGTGCGTGTGAGCGATAAGATCAAGTTCAGCGTAACGGGCGACAAAGAGGTTGAAGCTCTGATGAATATCCCTCTTTTCGACTGGGTAATCGAAAACCTCCTGAAAAATGCTGTAAATGCCATAGAAGGTGACGGAAAAATTGAAGTACAGATCATTGAAAACCTGGTGAAG
>JAATFW010000182.1 GCA_015654985.1 Sphingobacteriales bacterium
CATAACTCATAACTCATAACTCATAACCCATATTCATAACTCCCCTAAACATTAATCTTTTTCACTAAATTAGCCGCCCATTGAATCATTCATAAACTATGTGTGGAATTGTAGGATATATAGGCCATCGTGATGCGTGGGACGTAATCATCAAGGGCCTTCACCGACTTGAATATCGCGGATACGATAGCGCAGGCGTTGCTTTATTAGACGGCAGTCTTAAAATATATAAAAAGGCGGGCAAAGTAAGCGAGCTCGAAGAGTTTGCTTCAGGTAAAGATAAAACCGGCACTGTCGGTATGGGGCACACCCGCTGGGCTACCCATGGCGAGCCTTCCGACAGGAACTCCCACCCTCACCAGTCGGGCAACGGAAAACTTTCTATCATCCATAACGGAATAATTGAAAACTACGGCGTTTTAAAAGAAGCTTTACAGGCGAAGGGACATATATTCGCCAGCGACACAGACACAGAAGTACTTGTTCATCTGATCGATGAGATCCAGAGGGCTGATCACTTAGACCTGTCTGAAGCAGTAAGAGTTGCACTGACAGAGGTAATCGGAGCTTATGCAATCGTAGTTTTAAATCAGGATGAACCTGACCTGCTTATTGCGGCGCGTAAGGGAAGTCCGATGGTAATAGGAGTAGGCAATAATGAATATTTTATCGCTTCCGACGCTTCTCCGATAGTAGAATACACCAAAAATGTTATCTATCTTAAAGACAAACAGATTGCTACTGTAAGAAGAGACGAACTTGTTATTAAAAGCATTGATAACATTCTTCAGACTCCTTCCATCCAGGAATTGTCGCTTAAACTCGAAATGCTTGAAAAGGGTGGATTCTACCATTTTATGCTCAAGGAGATCTTCGAACAGCCACGCTCTATAAAAGATTGTATGAGAGGCCGTATCTATCCCAATGATGGGAAGGTACAGCTTGGCGGGATAAAGGATTATACAGAAAAACTAAAGAACGCCGAACGCATTATTATTATAGCATGCGGTACGTCGTGGCATGCCGGACTGGTTGGCGAGTATCTGATCGAAGAATATGCACGTGTTTCTGTTGAAGTGGAATATGCCTCTGAGTTCAGGTACCGCAATCCCATTATCTCCGAAAAGGATATTGTAATTGCGATCTCCCAGTCAGGGGAAACTGCCGACACAATGGCCGCGATAGAATTAGCCAAGGAAAAGGGTGCAACGATCTTCGGTATTTGCAATGTGGTGGGATCTTCAATTCCCCGTATTACCCATGCCGGGGTATATACCCATGCCGGTCCGGAAATAGGCGTTGCTTCTACCAAAGCTTTCACAGCCCAGGTAACAGTGCTCACCCTGATGGCTTTATACATCGCCCAGCAACGGGGGACCATCCACCAGGGGGAATTGGTTAACCTGCTGACTGAACTCGATGAAATTCCTGCTCTTGTAGAGAAATGCTTAAAAACGGACCCAACGGTACTTCAGATAGCTGAAAAACTGAAAGATGTAAGCAACTGTCTGTTCCTGGGTCGCGGAAGTGGCTTCCCTGTTGCACTTGAAGGGGCTCTGAAACTGAAAGAAATATCCTATATCCACGCCGAAGGCTATCCTGCTGCGGAAATGAAGCATGGCCCGATCGCTCTTATTGATGAAGATATGCCTGTTATTTTTATCGCCACGAAAAATTCATCGTATGAAAAAGTGATAAGCAATATCCAGGAGGTAAAAGCGCGTAAAGGAAAAGTGATCGCTATTGTAACAGAAGGAGATAAAGAGGTGAAAAAGATGGCCGACTATGTTATTGAGATCCCCGATACCAATGAAGCTTACCTTCCACTGCTTGCAACAATCCCGCTGCAGTTACTTGCCTATCACATAGCCGTATTGAGAGGCTGTAATGTAGACCAGCCCAGAAACCTGGCAAAATCGGTGACGGTGGAATGAGTGGTAAGTAGTAAGTTATACGTTTTAAGTAGTAAGTTTAAAATCTATAATTATTATTTTTGCATAGATAAATACTATGACACTCGTTCAACTTGAATATATAGTAGCCGTCGATACTTACAGGAATTTTGTTACTGCTGCCGAAAAATGCTTCGTAACCCAACCTACCCTGAGTATGCAAATCCAGAAGCTGGAGGAGACCCTTGGGGTGAAATTATTCGACAGAAGCAAACAACCGGTCGTTCCCACTGAAATCGGGCAGCAGGTAACGGAGCAAGCCCGGATAATTCTTGCAGAATCGTCCAGGTTACAGGAAATCATAAATATCCACAAAAAAGAACTCGCCGGAGAATTAAAGATAGGCGTTATTCCAACAGTGGCCCCATATCTGCTTCCAAAGATTATTTTAAACTTTACAGAAAAATATCCAAAGGTGCGGATACAGATCTGGGAATTTACTACAGATCAGATCATTCAAAAGTTAAAAATTGGCTTGCTTGATTGTGGCATCCTGTCGACTCCGCTGGAGGATAAGAATCTGTCTGAAATCCCTTTATTTTACGAGGATTTTGTAGCCTATCTGTCGCCTTCAAATACCTTACTAAAGAACGAAGGCATCAGGGCCGGGGATATCAATCATGATGAACTGTGGCTTTTAAATGAGGGACATTGTATGCGCAACCAGGTGCTGAACATTTGTGCACACCGGGAAATGAGCAATAGATCAAGAGCTTTCGAATATAATACAGGAAGTGTGGAGACCCTCAGAAGAATGGTTGATATTAATACAGGTATCACAATCCTCCCGGAATTAAGCCTGACAGATTTTTCTGAAGAACAGCTAAAAAGAGTCAGGCGCTTCGATGCTCCGGCACCCGCCAGGGAAATAAGTATCGTTACTCACCGGAATTTTCTCAAGAGAAGCATTATCTCTGCCCTTCAGAAGGAAATTCAGAAAGCCGTTCCGGAGCAAATGAAGAACAGGGATAAAAAGGAGATTATGGACACCTTTTAAGTTGTAAGTTATAAGTTGTAGGTTGTAGGTATAAATCGCCTGAAATTCTTTGTTTTACAAAAATGTAACAAGTCATTTACCTCTAACTTAACAATAGCTGCCTATCAGATTGTATGATCAGCCTACGGTAATTTCAACCCGCAACTTTCAACCTTCCTCCCGCATCTCATCTATCTTTTTCTGAAGAAGCTGAACACCCAGAAAATCACCAGCAGAACGGCAATTACAACAAAAATACCTACATAATATCCTGCTTTAAAAATATCGCCGATTACCTGGCAGCCCGATAACAAACTTACAAAAGAGAGCATCAGCAGTGCTGATAAAAATGTTAATTTCTTTTCCATATAATAAAAAAAAGTAGTGTACTAATTAATACACTACTTCAAAAGAAAAGTTTTGTTTCGCTTATTTTTTGAAACGTGCGGCAACGGCATCCCAGTTTACCACATTCCAGAAAGCGGCGATATAATCAGGGCGCTTGTTCTGGTATTTCAGGTAATAAGCATGTTCCCAAACATCCAGGCCCAGTATTGGAGTACCTTTTACATCAGCAACATCCATTAATGGATTATCCTGATTAGGAGTGGAAGAAACCTGTAATTTACCGTCTGCAGCTACAGACAGCCATGCCCATCCGGAACCAAAGCGGGTTGCCCCTGCTTCACTGAACTTTTTCTTAAAGTCCTCGAAAGAACCGAATGCCGCATTAATAGCGTCAGCAAGTTCCCCCGAAGGCTGACCACCGCCATCGGGTGATAAAACAGTCCAGAACAGGCTGTGGTTAAAATGCCCGCCGCCATTGTTGCGTACAGCTACAGGATAAGAAGAAATGCCGGCAAGGATCTCTTCGATCGTTTTGCTTTCAGCATCAGTTCCGGCAATCGCCTTATTTAAATTATCAACATAAGCCTGGTGGTGTTTACCATGGTGAATTTCCATAGTAGCTTTGTCAATGTGTGGTTCCAGCGCATCAGATGCGTATGGTAACGCAGGGAGTTCAAAAGCCATATAATTATATTTTTAAATGTTAAACATTAAGCCGTACAAAGATAACCTATACTTAAATTTTTTGTTCAGGCCTATGTCAACTTTTGTTTCTTTTCTTTAAAAAGAACTCCCTGACAAGGATCGAGCATTCATTTTCCTTTATTCCGCTGATAATTTCAGTTCTGGGATGTGTTATTTGCTGATTGATCCTTCTGAACCCGCGCTTAGGGTCTGCAGCTCCGTAGACAATACGGCTGATCTGCGTCCAGAATGAAGCTCCGGCACACATGATGCACGGTTCAAGGGTAACATACAGGGTACAATCCTTTAAATATTTTCCGCCCAGGTAATTTGCGGCAGCAGTAAAGGCCTGCATTTCGGCATGGGCGGTAACGTCGTTCAGGCGCTCGGTAAGATTATGGCCCCTGCCAATGATCCGGCCATTGCAAACAATAATAGCGCCTACAGGGACCTCGTCAAGCTCCAGTGCAACTTTGGCTTCCTTTATAGCCTCGTTCATAAAGAATTCATCAGGAGCTATTGAAGGTTCGTCTGTAAAGCTAAAGTATCTCATAATGCCTAAATTAATTTTGCCCCGTTTGGTACCGGCCGTTCTACAGAAGCCAGTACAATATCCCCGTTTTTATCAGCGAAGCCGGTTACAAGAAATTCCGACATAAAGCCGGCAATTTGTTTGGAAGGGAAATTAATTACTCCTATAATCTGCCTGCCGGGCAACTCATCCTTTGAATAATGTCTGGTGATCTGAGCACTGCTCCACTTAATGCC
>JAATFW010000216.1 GCA_015654985.1 Sphingobacteriales bacterium
GCGGAGCCTGCTTTGAACGTCACTAAACTGTTCCGGATCCACATAGGGCCGGGCCCTGTCCCAAACTTTCTGAAATCCGCGCACCTGTTGCAATCCCATATCATAATGGTAGCACAATCGGGCCAATTAGCATTTTACTATGAAGGTGAACTCAATTTCAATTCATGTATGGTGCTATTAACGGTCGGGCCAATTAGCATTTTACTATGAAGGTGAACTCAATTTCAATTCCTGTATGGTGCGATTAACGGTTATCTTATTTTTTATAGTTTTAATGGTGTCTATTATTTCAATTCCTGTATGGTGCGATTAACGGTCATTATGCAATTACCGTGCCAGACTATGGTATTGCATTTCAATTCCTGTATGGTGCGATTAACGGACGTTAAAAACGGCCACACAAAAGTAGGTTTTTAACTCCTAAAAGACCACTTTATCAAGCCAGTTTTCATCTTAAAATAAGTCGATCTA
The DNA here is from genome assembly GCA_015654985.1 of Sphingobacteriales bacterium. GTDB lineage: Bacteria > Bacteroidota > Bacteroidia > Sphingobacteriales > Sphingobacteriaceae > Arcticibacter. The sequence continues at coordinate 472 of JAATFW010000216.1, forward strand.
CAATAATCCGTTTTACCCGGAAGATCGACAACCCTCCTGATAAAACCCTAAGCCGCAAAAGACGACTAATTTTCTATAACAAAATGTCAAAGAACTATTCTTTCATCCTCATCGACGACTAAATAAATGTATCCAGCCCATTACGTTCAATCCCAACAATCTCTTTTTCAAGCCATTTCTCTTCTCTGCTCTTAAAAATAATAATACTGTCCTGATCTTTTTTAATAATCAACTTTGCCTTAGCAAGCAGTTCCTTTAATTTAACGGGCGTAATTTCACCTTCAAAAACTGAGTTTTGAATCCAGTTAAGATATTGACGGCAAAGTTTCAACATTTTAACAACACGTTTCTCCCCTATATCATATACTAATATTACATACATATAATTACCATCTTGCTTTAAAAGGCTTATATTCCTCCATTCCCAAAAGATGCTTTGTAAGCTTATAGCATTCCAATTTAATCAGGTGTTTATAGCTTACATTTCTTCCAAGTTTCGGATGTTTAAAAGTTTCATTGATCCGTTCTTCCCACACTCTCACAAATGCCTTTTTCCCGACTGGGTTCAACAAACAAGAATTCACATTCCGGTCAAAGTCCTTCGCCTGAATCTCCTTTTTATTCAGGACTCTGAAGACAGTCCTGTCTACCAGTATTGGCTTAAATATCTCTGCGATGTCCAGGGCCAGAGAAAAGCGACGAAAACCCGGTTCGTGCAAAAAACTGATTGTTGGATTTAGTTGAGTATGATAGATTTGTCCAAGGCATAAAGTATAAGTCATCATATTTCCAAAAGAAATCAGGGCATTGACTTCATTAGACGGAGGTTGCTTGCTTCGTCCTTCCATAGCAAAATCCTTTAGTATAGTATCAAATGCCTGATAATAAATCTGACGAATATTCCCTTCAATACCCATAAGTTCATCCACAGCCGCAGTAAAAGGAATTTTTGCAACAAGCGATTCTATTCCCTCCAATTCGCAACTTACATCCTTATCCCGATTGAGATAATACCGTAGGTTTTTAGTCATATTGAAAGCCGCTCCGCTCACAAAACTGCGGGCAACAACCATTCGTTTCTTCTTGTCCATATGATGAGAAGTCTGCGCAATCTGCATTTTGCCGGCAAGAAGATATTCTTTAGGAAAGAAGCTCCCGGTATAATGCTCATAATAATCAAAGAAATGAACAGCAATACCCGTTTTTCCGAGAAAATTATAAAGCGCGCTGTTAGCATCCAAACTTCCAAAACAGAATAGATCGGATACCCCCTCAACCGGTATATACTTTGCAAGGCCCTCCTCTCCATCTTCATTTACAGGCAAAAATTTCAAAGTATTGTCTTTCCTGCTTAAACGACCGGGATTAAAAAGATAATAAGTTTTTTTCATGATTCTTCTTCTACATAACAGAAATCATAATAGCTGCATTTCTTACAGATTCCTTTTCTGAGTAGTGGAGGGCATATTTCGTCATTAACAATTCTCTCGATCTCTTTCTCCCATTCCCTGATTTCCAAGATGTCGTCTTCACACAATTTCACAATCTCTGTTTGCCGCATTTTCGGATACTCGATCTGCCCGCTTACCCCTTCCACACCATTAACCAGGAGTTTGTATATATAATACTTCACCTGGGCCACATGCGCACGTTCAATCTTATCTGACTTTTTCACTTCATGCACCACCTTGTTTCTGGCATCATAAAAATCAATCTTCACTCCATCAATCTCCACCTCTGTATATTTTCCAGACCGCTCCGAATAACTCGTTTCCCCAATCAGTTTGCCCTCTGCTACTATATCAGAAGTATGTTCCATATTAATTCCATTAGCAAAAAGCCATAGCTTTCGTTTACATACATGGTAATAATTAATATGGGCTATAATCTGCATTTACATTTTTAATAGAGAAATCCGAATAACCATAAAGGGAGGGCATCGGTAACCGGATATTCAGAATCATCTATAACCCGGAAGCTCATTTCGATGCCTTTTATCTGTTGTCGTGTTTTATTACGGCCTCCTATTTCAAATGTCCATTTGCCATCAACAGCGAAATCGCCTTGTGACGGATAACTAACCCGATGTCCTACCGAAAGCTGATTAATAAAGAAAGTCTCTCGTAAATTACCCCTGTCTGGTATACTATCAGAAAGCGCAAAAGCGAGATTTGGATTATCCAGATAAATTTTCTCGGGCTTTTGCAGGGCAGCAATACTTATCCCGGCCGGATATAATTGTCTGATCAGCCGGGCCTGTTCCAAAAAATACAGATAATTACTGACGGTATTACGATGAACCGCACTTTTACGTGCCAGTTCGGCAAGATTAGGTTTATAAGGTACATTCATGGCCAGCACGTACAAAAGCTGCAGAATTTTGCGCGCATTTCTCACATCGAAATCCTGCAATTCGGCCATATCATATTCTACCACAATACGGATGAGCTGCTGCAAGCGACTTGATAAGCTCTCGGGATCTTCTGCAAAAAAAGGATAATAACCATACTTCAAGTACGGAGCCAGGTGCTGCAAAGGCCTGAAGTCGCCTGTAAAATGCTTCCGCCATTCTCTCGAAGGATCAAGCAACTCATCTATACCTAAAGCAGGCGATTGAAAAACTCCTGTTAATCCTAAATATTCTCTATAAGATAAGCCATACAACTCGTACATGAGTGCCCTTCTGCTTAAATCGGCTTCTTCACGGGAGATATCAATAATAGATGAGCCGGTAAAAACAATTTTAAGGTCTGGATAAAAATCATACAGATTCTTTATATGCCTTGACCATCCTTCATATTTATGTACTTCATCTAAAAACAAATACTTGCCACCGCCACGATAAAACTTTTCTGCTGTATCAACCAACAGATGAGTAGTAAAAAATAGGTCGTCTAACGAAAAATAGGCTGCTTCATTAGGCGGTACTCCCATTTCCCGGATTCGTTGCAATAGTAAGGTTGTTTTACCTGTTCCTCTCGCACCTTTTATGCCAATTAAACGGTTATTCCATTTAATCCCGGAGTACAGATATCGTTTGAAGTTCGTCTGAACTTTAGCGGTCAAATTTTCTGATTTTTGCAGTAAAGCATCCATTATGCACATTCTATTGTGCTAATATAGTTAAAAAGTGCACATCCGGATGTGCACTTTTTAAATCAGCAGTATTCCAAAAAATTAAATCTCAAAGGATCAAACCTGAGTTTCATAATCAAACTCATTTAAAATTTGTATTATTTTTTGCTCTGCGTGTTCCAATGCTTCTTCCGATTCGATATTAGTTAAAACATAAGCTGATGCAGATAAAGTAACGAAACAATCTACTCCGCCTAAAGCTTCTTCTATTATAACTTTAGCTTTGTCATCTTCAACAAGCCTGGCTCTGATGCTTCCGGCTATTTTATTGGCATTATTACTTACCGTAACGGCCAATGTCTCCATAAGGCTAAAAGTCCGGGCCTGATTTGATGTAATCTGCCATTCAATTATTGCTTTAGCTAATGCAGGGATCCATGTTTCGCGAACGCTTTTAGGGGCCAGTAAACATGAGCCAAAAGCATTAACAGATTCGATCCACCCTTCGGCTCTCAATTTCGATTCTGTCATTGAAGATATTTCTGGCTCTAATGAATTTAATGAAACCGAAAAAAGCCTGCGTAAATCAATAGCTATATCCAGAACAAACAACCCCGTAGCCCTGGAATTATCAGGTATCCATTTTCGCGAAAGACTCCTATCCCTTCCTTCCAATAACTCAACGACTTGTACATCGCTTAAAATTGAACCGTCCTCATTACGAACAATAATTTTATTGTTAGGGCGATCGCTCCTGTCAAAAGATACATCTTCTTTATTTATCCCTGCCATTAAAGGATGTATAGCACGCATAGAAGAAATAGACAATGGGCTTCTTCTCTTAATGTTATTTCCTCTCCTCCTTTTCCAGCACGCATCCATCCCCCAAAAAGCTGGTCGGCATAAGTCGGATCGCAGGTTGCGAAAACCTCTCCTTCTTTTAGTTCCTTCTTTTTATTTACGTCCCACATAAACGTCGTAGGCGAGGCTAATGTATTCAACTCATTATTAAGAGAATCGAGAATCGATCTCTTTACCTGCTGCCCACTTGAATAAGGAACTGACCTTCTGAAAACCGGATCAAAATATGTTTTCTGTCCATTTTGCACGCAAAATACCGTGTTATCTGCGCGCTTAAGCGTTCTGATATATATTGTATTCATTTTGTAAGAGGTTTATTAATTATGATATTCTTTCCAGTTTGCATATATCATTGGAACGAACTCCGCATCAAGCGGCGACAAAAAGGTATAGTTTCCTGCCTCATTTTTTTTGCCGCACACTATTGGAGACAGCGTTTTTACAGTAATCTCATTAATTGAATTTTCGGTTAAGCTGGCAACCTTTCCATAAAGCGATTCTATCTGCCGAACCTCAAACACCGCCTTACTGTACTGATCAGCAATCTCAATCTGCCGCTGCACAAAAAGCCCCTTAATAAAATTTTCTGCTGCCTGCGGTAAATGGAAGCAAACAGTAAGTTCTGCATTCTTTGTTCGCATTACCATCCTGTTTCCATTTGCTCGGAATGGTGTTTTCAAATCTGAGAAGGTAAAAAACTTGAACTTCTTTAAAGGGGTACCATACCCCTCCTGATGCAAAAAACTGGCATACGGTTCATCTGCCTTACTGATTATTTTATAAATGCAGGCTGATAAAGGATATTGATAATTTAGCGGAAGTATTCCTTGTTGACTACCGGTTAATTCTAAATGAATTCTAAAGCGCATACATGCTGATTGAGAGTCTGGTTAATTTACCGCTCTTCCTACTTTAGGTTCGATGGTCAGCCCCCTTGCCGGCACCAGGGAAGGAAAAATAGAAATTGCGATAAGGTTTATTCAAATGTAAGTAGCTGAAAGTTTAATTACAATAGCTAAATAAATTACGATCATAAACCTTATTCAAAGTTTGCGATCACGGGCCTCTTTTTTTATAGTCCATTTCTAATGATTCAACAATTCAAAGCTATGTCAAATCGAAGGTTCTTTTTTACGGGTTCCCGTAATACTTAGAGATCTTGGATGCAACTACTCATCCTTTCTTTAGGAAGTGCAAACCTTGCAGGCAGTATACCTCTGCTCTACTGCTTCCTTTTTAGAAATGCTGATCTTACGTTACCTCAGGTAGCGGCAATCGCCACGGTGGTACTTCTCGCCGGTTTCTGAAAGGATGTAATTGGCTTAAAGGGTAAGTAAATTGCGCTAAAATTCGCAACTACTTCTGATTGGTAGGAAAGCATTTATTATGCACATGCCATTGTGCAGATAGAGTTAAAAAGTGCACATCCGGATGTGCACTTTTTAACTCTATCTGGCTTATTCTCTGGTTGTTTTTATACTTATCAGTTGTCTTAAGCTCTCAATCTTAGTGCAGTTTTCCTTATATAACTGCTGCCCCGCTTTCATAACAGCACTCATCCTTGAGCAACAATCTTCAACAGATAAGCCCCTCATATAATTACCCGCAATAAAGACAGGAGAACCTGCAATCTCACATAATCTCTATTTACAGCTCATTTACAATTTTACCCCGATATCTTTAGAATATTACCCCATCCCGTGGCATGTTAAGAACGAATTTTACCGAATTCAAAATTACTTTAACGATTTATGGTACGAATATTTTTGTTCTTATTATGTGTGATGCTTTTAAGTCATAGGTCCGGTTACGGAGAGAATAAGATATATTGTTCTTCTCCTGAAGGCGTTCACCGCGATACGGTATATCAGTCGCGGACTTTGGATTTTACAGGTAATGACCAGGACTATCCTGTAGGATCATATATTAATGATTTTGGAAATAATAAAAATAACAGAAATATAGCCACCGTCAATGCTTCAGAAGCAGGCCGGATGAGTATAAGTAATAATACCCTGTGTGTAAAGCTGCTTGCAAACAAGATTGGGGATGCAGGAGGAATGTGGGCAGACGTTACAATAGGCAGAAGTACAACCACGAAAGTACTGCAATACGATGTGAAATTTGGAAATGATTCTGTCCCTTTTGAGTGGAGTATGGGAGGAAAGATCCCGGGTTTAGGCGGAGGACAGAGTTACGCAGGCTGTTCCGATGCGTCTGCCGGAGATGGCTGGACCGCACGTGTCATGTGGCGTTCAGACAACAGTGGTAATGCATACTTCATTCCTTACATTTATTATGTTGATAAACCGTCAAGGTGTGGCGATGACTTTGGTTTGAAGTATTATGGAAGTGATTCAAAGGGGCTCAAAAGTAACAGGTGGTACAGGGTGAGAATAGAAATTGTCATGAATACGGGTACTGCTTACAACGGACAATTAAAGATCACCATACAGGAGAACATGAAAGGCCAGTGGCAGAAAGCGGTTGCCTTAATAGATAAATCCGGGATAAGATACGCAACCAGGCCCGAAGGTTTAGAGACCGGCCAGATATTGGTGAGCATTTTCAGGGGAGGCTCAACCATGCAATGGGCAGCGAACACCGACGGATACATATATTTTGATAATCTGAGCTGGTCTGACCGGTGATGCTGCTTTGAAAGGTGAATTTTAATGAAATGAAAAGATATTTACTTGTTTTAACCTTTATAATAATTTGTTTTACGGTTTCAGCACAAAGTTCTGCGGGCATTTTTCATGTAAAAAAGCTGGGAAAGACAATATATGAGGGCGTGTTTACTGGTAACGGATTATTAGGCTCTATGACCTATATCAAGTCAGGGAATTCTGTGCGCGTTGATGTGGGCCGCACGGATGTTTATGACCATAGAACCAATAACGAATCGGCGCTTTTTGATAAGGCCAGGCTGAACATCGGTCATGTTGAAGTCATAGTATCAGATACTATTCTGGATGCTTCCGGCGAAATAAATTATAAAAAGGCGGAAGCCCTGGCAATAATAAGCACAAAGAACGGCGGGCTATACATCAGGACACTCACGCTTGCACATCGTGATGTGATATATCTGGAAATTACCGGCTTTGGCAACTCTGCACCGGCATACCAGGTGAAGTGGGAACCTGAAAAAGCTATTAGTCCCCGGATGAACTTCAGCCATGTTCAGCCTCCCAAAAACTATCCGCCCAACCCGGCCGGCATCTTAAAAAAGGATAAGGATATTCAGATCTATGAACAGCCGTTGCTGGCAGGAGGAGGATATGCCACGGTTTTAAAGAAAGAAAAAAAGGGGGAAAAGCAAATTTATCTGGTCAGTATCGGGTATAGCACGCAATCCGGCTATTATACGAAAGAAGCTTTACACAATATAAGGTCTGTTAACATAAAAGATATTGATGCTGAAATACAGGCGCACAGGAAATGGTGGAATAATTATTACAGCGCCTCAGGCCTCTCAGTTCCCGATGAAAACATTCAGCAGTTTTATAATATGCAGATGTACAAGCTCGGTTCTGCCTCCCGGAAAGACAAGCCGGCATTAGATCTGCAGGGCCCCTGGACAGCCAGTACACCCTGGCCCGCTTACTGGCATAATCTGAATATCCAGCTCACCTATTCCCCGGCGTTTACGGCAAATCGTCTTGATGTTGCCGGATCATTAATTCAGATGATCGACAGAAATACGGAGAATCTGGTAAATAATGTTCCGCAGAAATATCGCTATAATTCCGCCGCAATCGGCCGGAGCTCGGGACCTGATATGAAAAGCCCCGTATATCTCGAAAAAGAGATCATTGAATCAGGCCGCGGCGGAGATGGCGGCAAAGAACTGGGGAACCTGACCTGGATACTGCATAGTTACTACCAGTATTACCGGTTCTCAATGGATTCTAAAGTATATGATAACCTTTTTTCATTATTAAAACGTTCTGTAAATTACTATCTCCATCTTTTGGAGTTAAACGGTGAAGGAAAATACCATATCGCGGTAAAAACGTATTCACCTGAATATCCTAAAGCGTATGTGTTTGATACCAATTACGATCTTGCCATTTTAAGGTGGGGGTTAAAGGCGCTGATATCCCTGGACAATGAACGGGGCGGTACCGATCCTTTACACGCCAGATGGGATGAGGTTCTGAACAACCTCAGGGACTACCCTAAAAATGAAGACGGGTTTATGATAGGAAAAGATTTTCCCTATGCCGAATCCCACCGGCATTATTCACATCTGATGATGATCTATCCTTTTTATGATGTTAATTGGGACCAGCAGGAGAACAGGGAGTTAATTACCAGGTCGATAGCTTATTGGCAAAGCAAAAACAAATACCTGCAGGGCTATTCATTTTCGGGCGCTGCATCTATGTATGCTATGATGGGAAAAGGCAATGAGGCTGTTCGCTCGCTCAATATATTGCTGGATAAATATATAAAGCCTAATACGTTATATGCAGAAACCGGGCCGGTTATTGAAACCCCGCTGGCTGCTATGAGCAGTATACAGGAGTTATGTATCCAGTATTGGGACAGTATGGTACGCATATTCCCCGCAGTTCCGGACGCCTGGGGTAACGTTTCGTTCCGGGATTTTTTAACCGACGGAGCTTTTTTAATATCTGCAGAAAGGCAGGAAGGAAAGACCCGGAAGATATCTGTGAAAAGCCGGCATACGGGTATCCTCAAACTAAAAACAGGTATTCCCGATCCCCGGGTTGCTATCAAAGGTAACGGCAAGGTTATTCAGCAGACGGAAGAGTATATAGAGCTGTATCTGGAAGAAGGAGCGACGGCCGCGATCTTAGCCGAATAACCTTCTGTGATAACCGTTCTCAGGACTTTTTAAGTGCAAAATGCTTCGGCGATTAAAAGGAGCCGCAGAGTTATTTTTCTTCACGAGGTTGTTTTCCGTTTAAGCTTTTAGTTTCCCGGTAAACAACCTTTTCTTTTTTAGCCTTTTCGAATTATTCCAGACCAAAATAATGCATCGTGGTTTCAGGTTATGATTTTTTAGCTAAATTAGATGATAACTATGGTGTATAGGTTGCTTAAGTCAGTTCTTCCCCTCATTTCTCTGAGTTTTATTGTTCATACAGGCTTTGGGCAGCAGAAAATGTCTTTCAACAGGTTGTCTGTGGAGCAGGGTCTCTCTCAAACTTCTGTATTATCGGTTGCCCAGGATAGTAACGGCTTTATCTGGCTGGGTACCCGGTACGGGCTGAATAAGTATGATACCTATAAAGTTAAAGTTTATAAACATGACCGGTCCGATACAACCAGCTTAAGCGGCAATGATTACATAGGGACTTTACTTTGTGATAGTAAAGGAACATTATGGGTCGGCACTTCGCACGGGCTCAATAAATACTGCCCGGCTACCGAATCCTTCAGGCAGATTCTGCAGGACTCTTTGAATAAAAACAGCATAAGCAGCAATTTTATTAATAAAATACTGGAAGATAATAAAGGGTCTGTTTGGGTAGCTACCCGTCAGGGGCTGAATTTGCTGGCCGACAGGCAAAAATTACGCTTCATCAGGTTTTTGCAAAATGAGAACATATTTACCATTGAAAAAGGCAGCAACGGAGAGATATGGTTAGGAACTTCCGTTGGTCTCTTAAAGCTATACAGGCAAAAGAATAAATACTTAATCGTCTCTTATAAAGATATAAGCCGGTACATCAGTAAAATCAGTGAAAACGATATTGTCGCTTTATGCTCCGACGGAAACGATCTGTGGATCGGAACTACTAAAAGCGGAGTGATACGGTATAACACGTTAACCCGCAGGTTTATTAATTACTCCAGCCTGTTTAATTCTTCAATTCGCCTCTCGAGTAACAATATCAGAAAAATAGTAATGGCAAAGGATAGAAAACTGTGGATAGCGACTCAGAAAGGCGTTAATGTACTGGACGATTCCAGGAAAAAGCTCGTAGTTTATCAGTACGATGCAGACGACGCTAATAGCCTGAGCCAGAATTCTGTATACGATATATACCAGGACAGACAGGGGATTATATGGGTAGGGACATATTTTGGAGGAGTTAATTTTGTATATCCTGAAAATAACAGCTTCGAAGTATACAGGAATAAAAATTATACAAATAGTATAAGCAGTAATGTTATCAGTGCCATAACCCAGGATAAATACAATAATTTGTGGATAGGCACAGAGGCCGAAGGCTTAAATTATTATAATGTAAAGGAAAAAGTTTTTACGGTGTATAAAAACAACCCGTCTGATCCGGGCAGCCTGAGCTCTAATCTTATTAAGACAGTATATGTGGATCATAGCGAAAATGTTTGGATCGGCACGCATCTTGGCGGTCTCGACTGTTTCAATCCCCAAAAGAAAAAATTTATCCATTACATGGATACCACCGAATCCGGATCGAATAATATTAATTATGTCCTCGAAGACAGCAAAAAACGGTTCTGGATTGCAACCGGAAAAGGTCTTAAAATATTGGATAAAGAAGCCGGAAAATTCTCTGCTTATAAAATCCGTCTTAATAAGAACAGCCCGGTTACCACCTCTATTATACAATACATATATGAAGACAGCCGCCGGAATATTTGGGTGGGGGGAATTGGCGGGATCTATTTGTTAAAGAATAATACAGGGCAATTCACAAATTTCAACGTCATTGAACACATGGATCTGCCCTCAGCAAATATCACCTGCATCAGGGAAGATTCATCCGGCAATATATGGATTGGAACTTATCAGGGGGGACTGAATCTGTATATCCCGTCGAAGAATAAATTTGCCTGTTTTACAACAGCCAACGGGCTTGCAGGAAACAGTGTAATGGGCATTTTGGAAGAAAAACCGGGAGTTTTGTGGTTAAGCACCAATAACGGCTTATCGAGGTTTGATGTCGCAGCGAAAAAATTCAGGAACTATAACGTGAATGACGGACTGCCCGGGAATGTGTTCAATCTGAAGTCCTTCTTTAAGGATACCAGCGGAAAAATGTACTTTGGCGGTTTTGAAGGGCTGGTGGGCTTCCGTCCCTCTGATATAAGCATTAACCACTATTCGCCCGATGTTATATTTACAGGAATTAAGCTGTTTAACAAAAGTTTACCGGCCAGTTCTCCCTACAGCATAAGGAACAATAAAAAAAACGGGAAACAGGTAAATCTGGAATATAGCCATAACGTATTTACCATAGAGTTTGCTGCCCTGAATTACATAAGGCCTCAAAAGAACAGTTATGCCTATTATCTTGATGGTTTCGAAAAAGAATGGAATTACACCGGCCAGTCTTCAGTAACCTATACGAATCTTTATGAAGGCACTTACAGGCTTTTAGTCAGGGGCAGAAATAACGACGGCGTGTGGAGTAATCATATATCGCAGCTGATCATCATTGTTAAACCTCCTTTGTGGCGCACCTGGTGGGCTTATCTTATTTATGCCTTAGTGCTGGGCGCTATACTTTTCGGAGTTACCCGGTTCTTTATTATCAGAGAGCTGTTGAAGAAAGAAAAGGAAGTGCACCAGATGAAACTGGACTTTTTTACCAATGTATCGCATGAAATTAGGACCCCTTTAACGTTGATTGTTGCGCCCCTTGAAAAGATGCTGGCCAGTCCCGATAAACCGGTAAAACAAAGCCAGCTGAAGTTTATAAAAGATAATGCCGACAGGCTGATAAAGCTGATCACAGAGCTGCTCGACTTCAGAAAAGCGGAAACCGGCCATTTGGAATTGAAGGTCACGGAAGAAGATCTGGTAACATTTGCACAGCACGTCTTTCATTATTTTCATGATTCGGCAGCAATACGGAACATAAAATATGAATTTTTAGGCAGTGCCGGAGCCATAATGCTCCTCTTCGATAAAGAGCAGATGGAAAAAGTGTTTTTTAACCTGCTGTCAAATGCGTTTAAGTTTGTTCACGACGGAGGCTGCATATCAATGAAAATTATTGACCAGGAAAGATCCGTGGATATTCTGATTGAAGATAACGGATTAGGAATTCCAAAGGATAAACAAAAGTTCCTCTTCAATGCATTTTTCCAGGTGAACCCTGACAGAACAGGGTCGGGAGTCGGACTGGCGCTTTGCAGGAATATCGTAGAGCTCCATCACGGAGAAATATCGCTGACCAGCAGGCCGCGGCACGAAAGCGAAGACGGCTATACCTGTGTAAAAGTATGCTTAAGAAAAGGAACCCGGCATTTTCAGGAAATACATCCGGAAAAAGAGCAGCCTGAAATACCATTGACAAAGACGGAAGGGATTGAGACGGCGGAAAAACCGGTTATTCTTCCATTATCATCAGAGCAGAAAACAATTCTTGTAATCGAAGATAATGATGAAATGAGGCAATTTATTGCAGAATCACTGGAAGAACAATATCATGTACTGACCTGCAATAACGGTTCGGATGGTGCAGAGAGTGCATTTACACACCTGCCTGATTTAATAGTGAGCGATATCATGATGCAGGGCCTCGATGGACTGGAGTTATGTACGGTTATAAAAAATGATAAACGGACTGACCACATACCTGTTATTCTTCTAACAGCAAAAGCTAACCATTCGCACCAGCTCACCGGGGTAAAAGCCGGGGCTGATCTGTATATGGTGAAGCCCTTTAGTGTAGAATTGCTCCACGCTAACATAAAAAATATGCTCGGCTCAAGAGAGATCATGAAGCAGAAATTCAGTAAAAAAGTGATGCTTGAACCTGCCAATGTTTTCATCGATTCGCCCGGGGAGGCTTTTATTCAAAAAGTAATGAGTTTAATAGAAGACAACCTGTCGGGCAACCAGTTTAATATTCCCTGGCTGGCGGAAGAAATGGGCATGAGCCAGCCGGTACTCTATAAAAAGATAAGAGCGCTAACGAATTTGTCTGTAAATGATTTTATCAAGTCAATCAGATTAAAAAAAGCAGCTAATTTATTAAGCCAGAAAATATATAACGTCTCTGAAATAGCTTACCTGGTTGGTTTTAGCGATCCCAAATACTTTGCGAAGGAATTTAAAAAACAGTTTGGTAAGTCTCCTGTACATTATAAGAAGGAAACAGACAACCATTTGGAGTGAAATAAATTAAATAAATCCGGATATCCTCTCAAAATTTATTTTGAACGGGTATATAAAAACATATACCCGGTTTATATTATGTTTCTTTTGATATTTACCCCAATATCTTTAGGATTTTACCCCCTTTTGTAAGCTATTATCGGCGATTTTTGAAATTATTCAATAATTAAACCCCTTTTTATGATGCTACAAAGACTCTCTTTTATTCTGGGGCCGTTAACTTTGCTGCTCGCAATTTCAGCATGTTCTGCCAGGAAAGGCGAAACATCCGGCGGTAAAGAAATTGATTACGGAACCCCGGAACATGTACTGCAGCAATACAAACTCGTCTGGAAAGATGATTTTGATGGCCCCTCTTTAGATTTGACAAAATGGAATTACAGGTTTAACGGAGCTATTAGACAATACGCTGTCGTGTCTTCCAAAACGGTAACTACCGACGGAAAAGGTAATCTTGTCATTGCAACTGTTAAAGATAAAGACGGCAAATACTATGTTGGCCAGGCAGGAACGCAGGGAATTTTCGAAACAAAGTTCGGTTACTTCGAATGCAGGGCGAAAGTGAACAAAACAATAGGACCGCACACAGCCTTCTGGCTGCAAACCCCCGACATTAATAATACCGGGGATGATCCCAAAAAGTATGGCGCAGAGATAGATATTTTCGAATTTCACATGAAAACGCCTGAAACGGTCCATCATAACATTCACTGGAACGGTTATACCAAAGGCATACATAAACAGGTTGGTACGGAAATATCCTATCCGTCCATTAAAGAAGGCTTTCATACGTTTGGCCTGGAATGGACAGATAAAGAATACATTTTTTATGTAGATGGGAAAGAAACATGGAGAACAGGCGAGGCTATTTCACACAGGAATGAATACATTGTTTTAAGTGCGGAATTAACAGGCTTTGGAGGCGACTACACCCGGGGCGTCTATCCCGACAGTATTCTATATGATTATGTCAGGGTTTACAAGAAAAAATAACTCTCACAGTCAACGCTAAAACTCCTTTATGAGTGGTAACAAAACTTATTTTTTGCTGATTAAATCAAAAAACATGAATAACTTCTCAACCTTTTGTTATTCCGTCCCTTCTGTTTGCCGGGACTTTAACAAAATGATATTAATTACGATACTCTGTTTATTTAGTATAAAGGCTGGTGCTCAGTCTATAAAAATAACAGGGAAAGTAACCGAGGCTGATGGTACCGCTTTGCCGGGCGCCTCTGTTAAAGTAAAGAACTCAACTGCCGGCGCAATTACCGATGTAAACGGTAAATACAGTATAACCGTAACAGACGGAAACCAGGTACTGGTATTTTCTTACCTTGGATTTAGAACGGCAGAAAAGAACGTCGGGTCGCAAAAAGTGATCAATGCGACGCTTATTGAAGATAAAAACACGCTTAACGAAGTCGTGGTAGTCGGATACGGAACACAAAAGAGGACTGACGTTACAGGCGCTGTCGCCTCCGTAAACATGGGCGACTTTGAGAAAGCTCCGGTTAAATCTTTCGACCAGGCGTTGGCGGGAAGAGTTGCAGGAGTACAGGTTTCCACCGGTGACGGCCAGCCCGGCAACGTTGCTGATATCGTTATCCGCGGTGCCGGTTCTATTTCACAGGACAACTCGCCTTTATATGTTATAGATGGGTTCCCTTCCGAAAGTTCCGGGGCCAATTCGGTTAGTCCGTCAGATATTGAAAGCATCGACATTCTGAAAGATGCCTCGGCTACCGCAATTTACGGGGCCAGGGGCTCCAATGGTGTGGTGCTGATTACTACGAAGCACGGCAAAGAAGGAATTCCAAAGCTGACATACAACGCCTACTATGGGTTAACCAAAGCTCCTGAAACGATGGATCTGATGGATGGCTACGAATATGTAAAACTAATACTGGAACGCGATCCGACACGGGCCGAAAGTTTTTTGACCAATGGTATTACTTTGGAGGATTACAAAAATGTAACGAGTTACGACTGGCAGAATTATATTTACCAGACCGGCGTAAACCAAAACCATGATCTTGCCCTTAGAGGAGGCGCAAATAAAACCACCTATGCTTTGTCCTTTAATTATAATAACCAGGAAGGCGTTATCAGGAACAGTGGTTTTGACCGCTATCAGGGACGCCTGATCCTGGATCAAACCATATCCAATAAATTAAAGGTAGGTATTAACACTAACTATGCCTATACCGAAACAGTAGGTTCACCTGTAAATGCTGCCCAATATTATGCGTCGGCGGGGTTTTTATATTCAGTGTGGGGATACAGGCCTGTAGTAGCTCTTGGCGGAAATGAAACAGAAGAGGATCTGCTTAATTCCTTTTATGATCCGGAAAATGAAAGCAATGGACAGGATTACAGGGTAAATCCCGTGCTTAACCTGGAAAATCAAAAAACAAAATACAAAACAACTACTTCTCAAACAAATGGTTATGCCGAATATTCATTGACGCCTAAACTGAAGTTCAGGTTTTCAGCCGGGTATAACAAAACCGGTATAGAAACTAATATCTTTAATAATTCGCTTACGCAATCCGGAAGTAAATGGAACTCAAATGGAGTGAACGGAACGTTCGGCACTGACGACAGGTTTAATTTCCTTAATGACAACACGGTAACCTATAAAAACACTTTTAGCAAAAAGCACACCCTTACCCTGCTGGGCGGCTATTCCACGCAATACGAAAAGTCGTCGTACAGGGCGATCACAGCCAAACAAATAGCGGATGAAAGTTTAGGCCTTGACGCATTGGACATGGTTCCTTCGGCAAATACTACAGTTACCTCCCGCAGTTCTCTCTGGAGACTGCAATCCTTTTTGGGAAGGTTAAATTACGACTACATGGGTAAATACTTATTAACGGCAAGCTTCAGGGCCGACGGTTCGTCAAAATTTGCCCCGGGCAACCGCTGGGGATATTTCCCCTCTGCTTCCGGAGCCTGGAGGTTTAGCCGCGAAAACTTTATGAAAAATTTTACCTGGCTCTATGATGGGAAATTACGTGTTGGCTATGGTGAATCAGGCAATAACAGGGTGAGCGACTTTGCTTATGCCTCCCAGGCAAATCTCACCAATGTGGAATATTGGTATTCCTACAACGGGCTGCCGGGACAGGCCGGATTCTCTATAACCGCTGCCGACAATGCCAATTTAAAATGGGAGACTAACAAACAAACCAATATTGGCCTGGATTTAAGCTTCCTCAAAAAACGTATAGACCTCACAGCAGATATTTACAAAAGGGTTACCAGCGACCTGCTGCTAAATGCCTTACTTCCTTATGCTTTCGGTATACCCAGTGCAACCGGGTTCAAGAACATCGGAAGTTTAGAAAACAGAGGACTCGAAATAACAATAGCAACAACGAACATTCAGAATAAGAACTTTACCTGGGCCAGTAGTTTTAATATTTCGTTCAATAAAAACAAAATATTGGAATTAACAGAAGGGACTAATTCCCTGACAGCCGGTTCAGGTACCTTTTTTGATACAAACTTTTCCAGCCTTTCTCCCTACATTTCTGTAAAAGGCCGTTCTATTGGCGAAATGTACGGATTGATTTTTGACGGCGTTTATCAGTATCCGGATTTCGATTTATTGCCTAACGGAACTTATCTGCTGCGGTCAGACATTACAACAAACGGTGCAACCCGCGCATCTATTCGCCCCGGGGATATCAAATATAAAGATCTGAATGGTGATTTGCAGATCACCGCAGACGATTACACAATCATAGGACGGGGGCTGCCCATCCATACAGGCGGGTTCAGTAATAACTTTACCTATAAAAACTGGGACTTGAATATATTTCTTCAATGGTCATATGGCAATAATCTGATAAATGCCAACAGATATATTTTCGAAGGCGGCATTACCAGTAATTTTTCGCTTAATCAGTTTGCCAGCTATGCGAACAGGTGGACGCCAACTAACCCCAGCAATGAATTATTCAGGGTAGGCGGAATGGGTTCGCCCAACTATTCCTCAAGAGTAATTGAAGACGGTTCTTACCTGCGCCTTAAAACGGTTCAGTTAGCGTACAATTTTTCCAATAACGTTGTCAAAAGACTGGGAGTAACCAAACTGAACCTGAATGTCGCAGCACAGAACCTGCTCACATTTACCGGCTACTCGGGCCTGGATCCAGAATCGTCGGCCAGGCGCAGTAATCTGACCCCCGGGTTCGACTACGGAACTTATCCCCAGGCCAGGACCATAACTTTCGGTCTAAACGCTACATTCTGATTGTTAGGCACATAATTAAACAAGAGACAATATGAAATATGCACATATCTTTATAGCAGTGATCATAGCATGGCTTACTGCTTCTTCCTGTAAAAAATATCTCGATACTGCACCGACAGATTTTTATTCCACCTATAATTACTACGAAACAGAAGAGCAGCTTCATGCAGCCCTTAATGCTGTTTACAGCAATATGATGTCGGGCAGAATGTTTGGCCTCGTTCAGCACTTTAATTTTACCAGTACCACAGACGAAATGCTGCCAAACAAAACACTGGCACAGGATAACAGGGGCTTTTATTATGCCAACTGGACGCCGGGCAACAGCTACGTAGCAAGCATGTGGCAATATCCGTACATTGGCATCAATCTGGCCAATAATTTAATCGACAATATTGACAAACCGTCGATGGATGAAACGGAGCGGGGGTATATTAAAGGGCAGGCGCTCTTTTTAAGGGCTTATAACTACTTCCTTCTGACAACAAATTTTGGAGAAGTGCCGCTGGTTCTGCATACCCCGGCAATAACCGAAACAAGTATCCCTGCCGCATCCCAGACCGCCCTTTATCAGCAAATGGAAGCTGATCTGAAAGAGGCGGAAACATTATTGAAAGGCCGCACCGCCGCTGTACTGGGTTATAACGATGTAGTCACCGAAACCGCAGTTCAGGCTATGCTGGCAAAACTATACCTGTACTGGGCAGGTTACCCTCTGAAAGATACAGGCAAGTATGAAGAAGCGATCAGCTATGCCGATAAAGTTATCAGTTCGGGAATCCACGATCTGAACCCTGATTACAAGCAGGTTTTCATCAATCTGTTCCAGGATAAATACGACACCAAAGAGAACATCCTGGAATGGGGGTCCGACGGAGCCGCTGCAGGAGAAACAAACAAATCCGGAAATGATATCGGGAACTTCGTGGGTATTACATCTACATACAACGCAAGCTACCCAAATGTATCTTTTACTGCTGCAGCCTGGATATGGGCAACGCGGAAATTATTCGACAGTTACGAAACCATACCGTCAAGCCAGTTATCAATGAAAGCTTCTTTAGATACCCGGAGAGACTGGAATTGTGCCGATTTCAGTTACTCTTATTCTACGGTAAATGGCGCCGAAACAAGAGTATCGACCGCAGTGACCAACCTCTGGCAGCTAAGATGCGGAAAATTCAGGAGGGAATACGCCCCGCAGGAACAACGCGCCCTGGGCACTTATGGCGCTAACTGGCCGGTGATCCGCTTTGCAGATGTATTACTGATAAAAGCAGAAGCTGAGATACTGAAAGCAACTCCCGATTTGGATGCGGCAAGAGAAGCGATAGAGCGTGTCCGCAGGAGAGCATATGGTACTATGTATGGTAATATCGTCAAAGACATTACCGTAGTGAACGGTGGTTCCGGCTATTCGGCTGCTGCTCCTCCTGCTGTAACTATCAGCGGCGGCGGCGGCAGCGGTGCTGCGGCTGTAGCAGTAGTTTCAACTGCGGGTGCAGTAACAGGCATCAGGCTGACCAGCAGGGGAACGTTAACCGCTGCAGGCCCGTACTATACCAGCGCGCCAGCGATAACTATTGCTGCGTCAGCAAGCGGGACAAGAGCTACTGCAACAGCAACGATCACAACTGGTACTGAATATCTTTTATCCGGCAGCCTTAATAAAGAACAGATGCTGGAGGTACTTAAGGCGGAGCGTATGAGGGAACTTTGCTTTGAAGCCTCCCGCAGGTACGACCTCGTGCGCTGGGGTAACTTCTATGCAGATATGCAGGATTTCCGTGCCTATGCGTCTTCAAACGGAGGCAGCGGAAATGCCAATGGCCTAAGCGCATTAGTAGGTGTAGAACCGAAGCACGAGTTATTGCCCAAACCTACCTATGAACTGAATTTAAATAAGTCTTTGAAACAGAATACAGGCTATTAATATCAATGCGAAAATTGTTATGAAAAAAATATTCTACGTGTGCATTTTGGCAGGCTGTATACTGGCTTGTAAAAAAGAAGTTGGCACAGATACCCCTACTGCAGGTTTTACCGCTATCAACGCCCGCGAAATAAAGGGCGACACACTGGTCTTTAAACTCGGCGACACCTGTAAATTTAATGTCAGCGGCTATGCAGACAATATCGCTTACTGGAGCGGAATAGCAGGGAACCAGTATGATAACCGGATCAGGTCGGCTGCATTAGGTAAATTATTGCTGTCTTTTACGTCTCAGTCACAATACGGAACCCAGTCTAATACATTGAAAGTACTGGCTACTACCAAATTGGGCGGCCTGGATTCTGTGAGTGTTGCTAATGCCGGCTGGACAGATATCACCGCACGTATACCATTGCCCGCGGGATCGGCAACACTCAGTACGGGTGATGTCGATATAACCGATTTAGTGAGCAGCGCTAACGACACCTTGTATATCGCCTTTAAATACTCCGGTGTAACCGGGTCGACACAGCGTACCTGGACAATAACCAACTATACGCTGGCCAACACGGGCGCTGATTTCAATAATGTGCTCAGCAACCTGGTCAACGACGTTTCTTACTGGACAGTCTATGGAAATGTAAGGACGGGGAATGACAGCGATAAGAACAAAGTATGGATTGCTACTACCTCCAATTTGAAAATACAGGGTGGTGATGCCGTCGCGCCAACCAATACCAGCTGGATAATAAGCAGGCCTTTATTCGTCGGCCGGCTCACACCGGATATTCCAACTGCGACAGTAAAGAACCTTACTGCCGCTGCCATAACCAGCTATGAATATACCTATTCTGCTGCCGGCGTATATAAAGCTACTTTTGCCTTTTACAATAATACCAAAGACGTTACAAAATCAGGAATAAAACAATTCAATATCAAAATCACTCCTTAATGTTTTTTTCATGAGGTCTGCTCATTTATGAGGGAGCAGACCTCGTTTTTTTATCTTTTTTTATGTTAATTAAAAAAATAATCGCCTTACTATTTTCATCTTTCCTGTTGCTTATCCCGCCGGTTTCTGCCCAGAGTTCCGGCTCCCCTGTGATCAGCGCGGACTTTGCCGTTGCAGAGCAGCAGTATAAAAAAATGCCTGGATTATCTCCCGGCCCGGCCCGCTTTCCGCGTACGACAGATAAGAACGGTCGGCTAAAAACTACGGATGTGTGGGACTGGACCGGTGGCTTCTTTCCCGGAGCGTTATGGTACATCTACGAATATACCCAAAAGCCGGAATGGAAAGCAGCGGCAGAAAAATGGACAGAAGCCATGGAACAAGGGCAGTTTATAACCAAACATCATGATATTGGCTTTGTAATGTACTGCTCTTATGGCAACGCCGTCAGACTGGAAAAAGATACCGCTAAGATAAACGCATATAATAAAATATTGGTCCGGTCGGCAGAGTCGGCCCTGACCCGTTTTAATCCCCGGGTGGGACTCATCAGGTCATGGAATGATAAAATGTCGTGGGACGGAAAAACGCTATGGAAATACCCCGTTATTATAGACAACATGATGAACCTGGAAATGCTCTGTTATGTTTCTAAACTTACCGGCGATCCCAAATATAAAGATGCAGCAGTAAGCCATGCGTTAAACACACTGAAAAATCATTTCAGGGAAGATTACAGCACATTCCATGTGGTCAACTACGACCCGGAAACCGGCGCTGTATTAAACAGGCAGACCAACCAGGGCTATTCAGATAATTCCACCTGGTCGAGAGGACAGGGATGGGCGATATATGGTTTCACGATGATGTATCGCGAGACCGGGGACCAGCGCTTTTTGGATGCGGCCAAAAAAGCCGCCGCTTTCTTTATCAGCAACCCTGACTTGCCGGAAGATAAAATTCCTTACTGGGACTTTAATGCCGGACAAAAAGGATATAAACCCGACTGGACCTATACCGGGCCGGGTAAGCTAAATTATAAATTGAGGGATGCTTCTGCCGCTGCTGTCGCTGCGTCTGCGTTATTCGAGCTAAGTACATTTACCGGCGATGAAGGCAAAAAATACTTTCGTGTAGCAGAAACGATGATCAGGACTTTGTCAGGCCATACATATCTGGCTGAACCCGGAACAAATTCAGGTTTTATACTTAAACATTCTGTAGGAAGCCTGCCCCATAACACCGAAATAGATGTTCCTTTGATTTATGCCGATTATTACTTTTTAGAAGCCCTGTTGCGGTATAAAAAGCTGAAAGAAAATAAGTCCCTGCAAAAAGTCCTCTTGCCTTGATAAACATTAGAAAATGAGACTACTGAAAAAAATGCTTATTGCCGCTGCGCTGTTAACAGGGCATGCTGCAATCTCACAAACGCAGGAAGATAAAGCCAACGCCCTGCGGGAAAGCCTTAACTGGTGGCAAAATGCGAAATTCGGCATTTTTGTTCATTGGGGACTGTATTCCGTAGCGGGCGGGGACTGGAATGGCAAACCGTCGAAAGGTAACGAACATTTTATGTTATATGAACGTATTCCCGTAAAGGAATATGCTAAAATTGCCGGTAAGTTTAACCCAGTTAAGTTTGATGCCGATGAGTGGGTGAAAAGTGCAAAAGATGCAGGAATGAAGTACATCGTATTTACTTCCAAGCATCACGACGGGTATGCCATGTATAACTCAGCATCCAGTGACTATAATATAGTAAAAACTACAAAATCAGGAAGGGATCCGGTAAGGGAGCTGGCGGAGGCCTGTAAAAAGTACGGTCTGAAACTAGGGCTTTATTACTCCCTGGGACGCGATTGGGAAGACCCCGATGTGCCTACCAACTGGCCGGTAAAAGCGGGAAGAAGCAATACATGGGACTTCCCTGATGAAGACAGCAAAGATTTTTCAAAATATTTCGAACGTAAGGTAAAACCACAGGTCAGAGAACTGCTTACACAGTACGGCTCCATTGCTGTAACGTGGTTTGATACACCGGAGATGATTTCAAAAGAGCAAAGTGCGGAGCTGCGCCGCTTAATAAAGAGCCTTCAGCCGGATTGTATAATCAACAGCCGGATCGGCAATGGAATGGGCGATTACGACGTTTTAGAGCAGAAAATTGCCTCAGATAAGATCAGCAAACCCTGGGAGTCATGCATTACCATGAGCGGGAAATGGAGCTATAACCGTTACGACAGTGCCTGGAAATCGCCCGAGTTAATGGTTCGTCAGTTGGTTCAGGTGGCAGCTAGGGGGGGCAATATGCTGCTGAATATTGCTCCCAATGGAGAAGGTGCAATTTTGCCTGAGGCAAAGGAACGGCTTGTAAAAATAGGAAAATGGATGAGCATCAATAATGAGTCCGTTTGCGGGACCCGCCCGTGGATAGTAGCCAACGAAAATCAGCCGGTTCTTAAAACAACCGAAGCGGCCCGGAAATCAGATAAAGGCACCATGCAGGATACCGATAATGATAATACATCTAAAAAAATCGTGTCTGACGTCTGGTATACCGCTAAAGGAAATAATGTATACCTCTTCGCCTGCAGCTGGAAATCTCCGGAAATTGATGCCAGAGCGTTTGCCGGTTCGAAAAACAGAGCAGGTAAAGTATCGTTGCTGGGGACTTCAAAATCAGTAAAATGGAAACAGGACGAAAACGGACTTCATATTATCATGCCTTCCGGGTTGCCTGCAACAGTGCCCGTATATGTCTTTAAGATCCGGGTAAAACAGTAAAAGGATCTGTTTAAGATTTGGGACAGAATAAATTCATAGCTTATTACATCCGTGAAATGAGAATCGTCAGTGTAATTTATTTGCTTTTTTTCAGTGCCGGGCTTATGGGGCAGGAATCTTGTCCTGTAATACCAATGCCAAAAAAGTATCATGAAATGAATGGCAGTTTTAAATTGTCAGCTAATACAAGCATCCTTGCCGCAGATAGAGACGCATTAAGTTCCGGAATACATTTCCTTCAAAAGGAAATGCTCCGGCGTCGGCAGATCCCTCTAACGTTCGGCGCCCCGGGAGCCAGCTCCGTCATTAAATTGATTCTCAGCAAAAAGAAGGACAGTAAAGATGATGCCTATATTCTTGAGATTACAAAAGACCGGGTTACGATAGAAGCAGGCAGTCCATCAGGCATTTTTTACGGAATAGTGTCGTTATTACAGATCAGCAGCCTGGCCGGGCAGGAAAAAGGCGCCGTCATCCTGCCTGCCTGCAAAGTAGAAGATTATCCGGAATATGCATGGAGAGGCTTTATGCTTGATGAATCCCGTCATTTTTTTGGTACAGAAAAGGTAAAGCAGCTGCTGGACTGGATGACGTTTTACAAGTTAAACAGGTTTCACTGGCATCTGACTGATGAGCCGGGCTGGCGTATAGAAATTAAAAAATATCCGCTGCTTACACTGGTTGGAGGTATCGGTAACTTTCTGGAAGAACATGCGCCTGCACAGTATTACACGCAGGAACAAATCAATGAAATCGTGTCTTATGCCGCTGAACGGTATATTGAGGTCATCCCTGAAATCGACATGCCGGGGCATGCCACTGCCGCCAACAGGGCGTATCCGCAACATTCAGGAGGAGGAACCGGGCAACACCCGGAATTTACCTTCCATCCCGGAAAAGAAAGTACTTATCAATACCTCAGTAATATCCTGAAAGAGGTGAATGCTTTATTTCCATCAGGACTGATTCATCTGGGCGGCGATGAAGTAAGTTTCGGAAATCAGCAATGGAGCACGTTTCCCGAAGTGAAACAATTAATGGAGAAGGAGCATCTTGTCGGGTTAAAGCAGGTTGAAAAATACTTTATCAAGCGAATGTCAGATACACTGGCAAGCATAAACACCAAAACGCTGGTGTGGGATGAAGCAGCCGGCTTTAACCTGCCTAAAGAGAGCACAATAATCTTTTGGTGGAGACAGGATAAGCCGGAGCAGCTTGACACTGCTATAAAGAATGGCTATCAGGTTGTGATATGCCCGCGGCTGCCTTTCTATTTTGATTTTGTGCAGGACAGTACCCATCACTACGGCAGAAGATGGGAGGGTAACTTTAACACGATTAAAACGGTCTATTCTTTTAGTCTGCCGGCTGTCAGCCCCAAAATTGCGCGTGGTCAGATCCTCGGAGTGCAGGCAAATCTGTGGGCAGAGACGCTGGAGAATATAAACAGGGCTAGGTCCGGGTGGGCGCATGGTGAAAGACGCCCGTACAAACGACCTACAGACAAGGAC
>JAATFW010000342.1 GCA_015654985.1 Sphingobacteriales bacterium
GCTTCCTTAGCTGCAAGCAGGGCATTTCCGCTGTGCCTTCTGATCTGTTCGGCATTGGTAATCAATAGAACGGCGTTTGATATGGACACTCCCACAGACATGATCATGCCCATATACGATTGCAGGTTGAGGGTTGAACCCGTCACCATCAGTAGTGTGAGCGATCCTAAAATTACAGCAGGTACAGTAGCCAGTACAATGGCTGATACCCTGAATGACTGGAAATTGGCGGCAAGCATCAGGAAGATTACGATAATGGCTACTATCAGGCCATTTTCAAGGCTGCTCATGGTATCTGTCAACGTTTGTGTCAGCCCGATCAACCCGATATTCAATCCTCTGGGCAGTTCGCCAAGTGAAGCGATTGCCTTTTGAACATCTTTTGACGCTGAGCCAAGGTCTTTATCGTTCAGATTTGCTGTAACAGACAAGACAGGCATGGCGCCAAGATTATCGTTTTCCCCATAAGTTGTTCCGGGAGTAATGGTGGCTACGTCACTCAATACCGGCCGGGATGCATTTTTTAGCAGGGGAATTTCGCCAATGCTGTTAATGCTGTTCATTTTACTTTCGGGGACCTGCACCTGTACACTGTAACTATAGCCTGATTTTTCGTCTACCCAGATGTTCTTATCGGTGAAACGGGAAGAAGATGTAGAAGCAATGAGCGAGCGTGAGATGTCATTCATGTCTACTCCTAATTGCGCTGCGCGGACCCTGTCTACTTCAATGTTTACCGATGGGTATTTAGTTGACTGGCCAAGCTGGACATCGCGCAGGTAGCTGATCTTTTTAAGGGCGGCAATAACTTTTTGCGAATATTCTTCATTCAGGGCTTTATTACGTCCTGAAAGCCGCACTTCCACAGGAGTAGGCGAACCCTGGCTTAGGATCTTATCGGTAAGCTCTATTGGTTCAAAAGAAAGCTTTACATCGGGCATTTCCCTGGAAAGCCTGCTTCTTATTTTTTCTTTTAATAAGTCAAGATTCGTTTTATAATGTTCGCTCAGGGCAACCTGTATTACCGCTTCGTGGGGTTGTGCCATCCATAAAAATATAGGGCTGATAGAAAACAAAGACGGGTGAGTGCCTGCATAAGCAGAGGTAATGGAAATATTTTCTTTTCCCGTAACTTCTCTGATGATCTTCAGGGCCTGCAGTGTTTTTGCTTCTGTCATCTCGATCCGTGTCCCTTCGGGGGCACGAAGGCGGAGCTGAAACTGGCTGCCGTTTACTTTTGGAAGCACGTCCCTGCCAATGCTGATCATTAAGAGTGCGGCTAATGTACAGCTAACGAGGATGTAGATCAGCACAATGGTTTTACGCCAGGGTGCAATCTTATCTATAAACCGCATATATCCTGCCCTGATCTTGTCGAAACGGCTGATCTTTCCATCGTTGTTACTGTCTTCACGCTCTACCAGGCGTTTTTTCTGGTCCCATGTATCGTGCTCGCCTTCGGCATCCAGTCCGGCGGCAGAAAATTCTTCTGTATCGGTCATCTCATCTCCATGAGTGTTTTTATGATGCTTTATTTTCATCAGCCAGTTAGCCAGTACGGGTACAAATGTCTGTGCCAGGAAATAAGAAATAACCATACTGAATCCAATAGCCAGTGCCAACGGCAGAAACAAAGAGCCTGGAATCCCGCCCATGGTAAATGCAGGGGCAAATACGGCCAGGATACAGAAGAGGATCAGCAGTTTTGGAAAGGCGATTTCCTTACATGCATCCCAGACCGCCAGGGCTTTGGGTTTGCCCATATCAAAATGCTGGTGAATATTCTCGATGGTTACCGTACTTTCATCGACCAGGATCCCAATGGCAAGCGCAAGCCCGCTCAATGTCATGATATTGATGGTTTGTCCGAAAAGGCTGAGGAATAAAACAGAGTATATGATGGCAATAGGGATGGTCAGGATCACTATAAATGCTCCTCTCAGGTCTCCTAAAAATAATAATACCATTAAACCGGTAAGTATCGCTCCAATTGCACCTTCACTAAGCAGGCTCTTCACCGAATTGATAACATAAACAGACTGATCGAATTCGTAGCTGACATGCACATCGTCGGGTAGCTGGCTTTGGATCTTCGGGATTGACCTTTTCAAATTCTGCACCACTTCCCATGTAGATGCATCCGCGCTTTTGGCTACGTTCAGGTATACAGATCTTTTTCCGTTTACGAGGCCATATCCAACGGTTACATCTGCGCCATCTTCTATTGTTGCCACATCGCGGAGGTACAGGTTCTGTACACCCCCTTTAAAGAGGGGAATATTCTCAAAATCCTTAATGGTGTGGACCGTTGTGTTGGTGGGTGTGATATAATTCTTATCACCGATACGGACGTTTCCGGAAGGGGCGGTCATGTTGTTAAGCCTGAGGGCTTCTACAAGCTGGTCCGGGGTGAGATTATGGGAGCGAAGTAATTCAGGATCGGTCTTCACTACTACAGTCCGCACATTTCCTCCAAAAGGCGGCGGGGCTACCAGCCCCGGTATCGACGTAAAGGAGGCGCGGACATATACATTGGCCAGATCGAGCAGTTCATTATTGCTGCGTTTTGGACTGCTTAAAACGAGTTGCCCCACGGGCAGGGTAGAAGCATCAAAACGGATAATAAATGGAGGATTGGACCCCGGCGGAAAGATAGCCTGGATCCTGTTGGCGAAGGCGCTTACTTCTGCAGCCGCCTGTGCCATATTGGTCCCGGGATAAAAGTTGATCTTCATTAATGTTAAACCCTGGATATTTTTCGTCTCAATGCTTTTAACACCATTTACGAACAGCAGGATATTGATATACTGCTTGCCAAACATGGCCTCCATCTGCGACGGTGTATATCCCGAAAAGGGATGGGAAAGATAGATCACCGGGAGATCCAGTTTTGGAAATATATCAATTTTAATGCTGGTAGCGGCCTTGATCCCGAAGAAGAGAAGACCTGCAACCAGCACCATAATTGTAATGGGTTTACGGAGCGCAAAGCGGATTAAATTCATAGTATCAGTTAAAATTCATTTATAAATAAGTTGAAATCGCCTGAAGCTGCCGCTTTCAGCAGCAGGGCCTGCCATACATTGCTGTAAGCAATATCCCGGTCTGTTTCCGCTCTGGTCAATGCGTACCCTGCCTGGGTAACATCAACAAGGTTGGTGAGTCCGTTTTTGTACAGTACTGATTTTTGAAGCCATGCGGCCGATGCGGCTTTTACCTGTATGGGCACCTCGTTGTAATCAGCCAGGGCATTTTTGATTTTAGAATCCGAAAGATCAAGCTGTGCATTCAGTTCCTGGCTTGTCAATTCATACTCCTCCTGCAGCGCCCTGCTGATAAACCGTTGTGCTTTTACCTGCTGCGATATGCGCAGTGGCTGTGTGATATTCCATGTAACACCTATGCCCAGCAGGTAATTTGTACGGGTAGGCTTTATACCATCGAAGTAGTTGCCTGTATAGGCGCCCTGATCCAGAGAATAATTATTGTAGAAGCCTGAACCGCGGGTTTGCAGTAAACCCACAAAAGTAAAGGCAGGGTAATTTAAAGTACGGTAATATTCAGTTTGTTTATCGCTTACGGCTATGCGGCTCTTATACCATTGCAGTAAAGGATGATCACCGGGGGTTCTTTGCAATGAGTTAAGTATTCCGGCTGGTACCCGGGTAATGAACAAGCTGTCGAGTACAAAATCCCGGGGCTCAAGGTTAAGCAGTACGGCAAGTTTCTGAGACTGCTCCTGTTCAAAATCCTGTGCTTTGATCAATGCGATCCTGGCTGCAGATACTTCTGCATTAGCCTGTGAAGAATCAACTCCGGCTATCAGCCCGTTCTTTGCCCGGGTAATCACTACATGCCGGAAAGTATCGGCGCGGTTGAGGTTTTTTCTGTAAGATTCTGTAAGCCGCTGAGCTGCCAGAAGATTAAGATAGGCAGCAGAAACTTTTATCTTGTGCTGAAAGATCTCCTGCTGCAGGTCGTTCTGGTCCCGCCGGGCAACAGTTTCGGCAGTTTTGATCCGTGCTTTAGATCTTCCAAAAGCAAAGAAATCCCAGTTTATATTTGTGAGGTATAAAGCGCCGAACGAAGCATTCCAGTTCTGATGGTCAAGAGGGAGTCCTGAAGATGCGGCAGCCAGTCCTCCGAAACCATACAAAGGGCCGTTTTGCCCGTTAATAGTTCCATAGTCCTGCTGGGCTGCAAGGTTTAAATTAGGAAGAAAATCGCGCCTGGCCTGTACGATGCCGGCTTTGGAAGCATCCGCATAATAAGCTTTAGCTTTAATAGCTTTGTAATTATCTACGGCGGTTTGTATGGCATCTTTAAGCGATAGTCTTTGCTGGGAGAGTACAGCTTCTGATCCCGCATAAAAAAGCACAAAAAGAATGAATAAAGATCGTATTACCTTCATGAAGCCCCAATTTAGAATGCTGATTACAGATGCAGTAATCTTCATGACAATGGTAGGGCATCATTTTGAAGTAAATTTGAAGTATTGGCAGAATTTGTCTGTTTATAATGTCATTATTTTAATTTTTTATCTATAAAACTGCTTTTTTATCTTAGTTCTCAGCCCAGTGCTGGTGTTCCTTTAAAATTGACGGGTTCAAAATCAGGTTCTGTATCCTGCGAAACGCGTTCTTCGGGAAAGTCTACCTCAAGTACATGGAATCCATCGGCATACTGGTATGAAACAGATAATCCGTTAACGATACAAATTTGTTTTACTATGGCCAGGCCAAGTCCAATACTGTCGGCACATTGATTGCTTTTCTTAAAGCGCCTGAAAAGTTGTTCAACGGGTACTTCGGGAGGCAGCCCGGTGTTTTTTATCATGAGCATTTTCCTGCTGAGTGTTACTTCAATAAGGCCATCTTCTATATTATACCTGATCGCGTTACTTAAGAGGTTATTCAGCAATATTTCGGCAAGAACAGGATGGATCTGGAGGTAGACATTCTTATCTATATCTGTGTTTACCGAAATGTTTTTTAGCTGGAGCCTGAGTTCAAATGAGGATAACACTTCCCTGGTTATTTTGCAGAACCTTATATTTTCAGAAGTTTCGTATTCCTGGTTCTCAAGCTTGGTTAATAACAAAAGCGAACGGTTAATTTTAGCCAGTTTCTCGATGGCATTCTGCATGTCGCTGATCAAAGCAGCCTGATCTTCGCCGATGCATGTTTCCGCAAGCAGCTCCAGTTTACTCTGAATGACTGCCAGAGGGGTCTGTACTTCGTGGGATGCGTTTTCGCTGAACTCCTTCACCCTTGCGTAATCATCAGTCGCCTTATCTGCCATCTTTTTGAGGAAGCAGTTCAACTCTTTGAATTCAGCAGTGGTGGTATGGGGCAGATCTATTTTCTCTTTTTGCTTTAAGCTGAAATCCTGAATAGTTTTTAAACTTTGTTTAAATGGCAAAAGGATATACCGCGATACCAGCCTGGCTGATATCGCCACAAAAAGGATGATCAGCAGCATTTTCCAGAATACAGCCTTTAGCATTCCTGCAACGATCTGTTCCCCTTTGGTGACGTAGTTATAGGAGGATATCTTATAGTTGGTGCCGTTTATGGTGTAAAAAGAATTTACATCAAGGCGGCATTCATTCCGTTTCAGTTGTTCATTGTAGAATTTATATTCGTTCACTGCAACATTGTCTTTGGGTAGCTTTTTAAGTTTAACAATTCCTGCAGGGAAATCGAAAATAGAATGCCGGGGAATTTTTCCTGCGCGTAACTGATTGGCTATTTTATCGTTTATCTCTTTCAGCCGGATAACTTCGGCTTCATAAATTTTCTCCTTAATATTATAATAGGAGATATACATACTGACAGGAGTTACCAGTATCACGATCCCAATAAACCATAGCGTGAATTTATCAACCAGTTTCATCAGTCTGATTTAAATTTGTATCCCAAACCATATACCGTATCTATATAATCAATACCACCCGCTGCACTTATTTTTTTACGGAGATTTTTTACATGCTGATACACAAAATCTAAATTAGCTAAATTATCTGTATAATCGCCCC
>JAATFW010000202.1 GCA_015654985.1 Sphingobacteriales bacterium
ATACCAACACCAGCTACGTCAGCAACGGTACATTTATTAACAACACCGATATATTGCCATTACTGGGTTATTCCAGAGGTTTTGAGCTTACAGATACGGAGGACCGTAAAAAACGCGGGCTGAAAGAACAGGAAGGATTGCCGCCGCGTTCCGACAGCGTGGCAAGGCAGTTTAACCTGTTTGGGCAGCGGGGCCGCACCAATCTTGATCTGATTATAAGTACAGCGCCCGGTCAGATAGCGATATCGCCGGGCTACCTCAAAAAGCAATGGATGCAAAACGGCCGGGCTTATTTTGAGTATAAAATGGACAAGCCCATTTTTAACTTTTTCAATATCATTTCCGGCAGGTATGCCGTGAAGCATGATAAATGGAAAGGAGTTAACCTGGAGATCTATTATCATAAAGACCATCCTTTTAATCTTGGCATCATGTTCAGCAGTTTAAAGAACGGCCTGACCTATGACAGCCGGAACTTCAGTCCGTTTCTCTACAGGCAAATGCGCATTATTGAATACCCTAAATACCGTACTTTTGCACAGTCGTTCCCCAATACGGTTCCTTTTTCTGAGGGGCTGGGTTTTATATTCCGCAATAAACCGGATAAGCTGGATATGTGCTATTATGTAACCGCGCACGAGCTGGCACACCAGTGGTGGGGCCACCAGGTTTGCGAAGCCAATACGGTAGGTAACCAGATGTTTTCTGAAAGTCTGGCGCAGTACAGCGCTATCATGCTGCTTAAAAAAACACTTCCTGTTGAGGAATTAAGGCGCTATCTGAAATATGAATTAGACGGTTACCTGAACGGACGCTCATCTGAAAAGAAAAATGAAAATCCGCTTGACCAGACCGACGATCAGTCTTATATCCACTACCAGAAAGGAACGCTGGCCAATTTTGCCATGCAGGATTATATCGGCGAAGAAAATATGAATAAAGCTTTGCGCAAGCTGATCGCTAACTACGGCAATGGCGACAAGTATCCCACATCTGACGTGTTTACCAGCTATATAAAAGAAGTAACGCCAGACAGCCTGAAATACGTGGTTGATGATCTGTATAGCAGGATCACGCTGTTTGAAAACCGTGTGATTAGTCCAACGGCCAAAAAAGTAACGGGCGGTTATGAGGTCACCATACCGGTAAAAACCATCAAATATTATGCGGACAGGGCCGGTAATGAAAAGTTCACGCCGATAAAGGATTACATTGATATTGGTGTATTCAGTATGGTTAAAGGCCGGGAAAAGCTGGTATACCTGAAACGCGAAAAGTTCGTCGGGGAGCAGACCACGATAAAAGTTACGCTGAAGGATAAGCCGGAACGAGCCGGGATCGATCCGGTTTATAAATTAGTGGATCGGAATACCGATGATAATACTGCAATAGTGGAAATGAACTGATGCGGTCAATGCACCCGCTTTTTTCCGGAAAGACGAAAGGGGGAAAGTATGAAATTCTCTAAGATGATATTATACCCGGCTCATTCGGGATAGTACATAACAGTTGTTAAATATCTTTTTATTATATTAGGAGTATAAATTAATGGGCGGCATAACAGGGTGGAAGATTAGTATGAAAGGAGCTATACTTCCTGCAGAAATAAAGAGCCCATAGCGCAGTAGGTTTTTTATTTGTATGTATTCAATAGCAAGATAACGAAATCCTGTCAGGATAATTATTGATTAAGCATTTGGATATGTATTTAAAATTAAGCAACGGTTTGTAAGCCCTCTTGGCTTTTGTTAATAAGTACAGGATAGAGAATAATGAAAGAACACGTTAACGAAAAGGACTTAATTAAATCTGTGGCTTCAGGAGACCGTAAAGCTTTTAATGTTCTTTACTGCTTTTATTTAAATGATCTGTACAGATATGTTTATTTATTTTTAAGATCGAAAGAAGCAAGTGAAGAGATTATTCAGGATGTTTTTGTAAGGGTTTGGCAAAGAAGGGAATATCTAATAGAAGTGAACTCATTTAAGGCATACACGTACAGAATTGCGAAAAATTTGCTGCTTGATGAAATCAGAAAAAGACAAATAGAGCAAAGAGTGTTAGTAATGCTCAGGCCTGAAAATGAAGAGAGCTGTGAAAAATCTGATGAAAGACTTATATATAAGCAGTATTACCAGTTAGCGCAAAATGCGATTAATCTTCTTCCCGAGAAACGTCGTCAGATAGTGGAAATGAGAACTAAAGAGGGTCTGAGTCTTGATGAGATTGCAGAAAGGCTTTCAATATCTAAAAATGTGGTTAAAAAGCAACTTTATGCCGGTCTTGGCTTTATTAGAAACCATCTTCGTGAATATGTAGAGTTCAGCGGAACATTGCTTTTGTTCCTTTCCTTGTTTGACAACTAGTGTGATGCTGAGCTTATCACATTTTTATATAAAGGAGGATTTCAGACGGCTATTGCTAACTTACGGCTATAATTTATTACCTATAACTTTATATCAGGCATTTTGAACACGTAGTATAATGCGTTTCATTCATAACGATACGAGTCCATGCGTTTGGATTCGCCTGACAATCATTATCCTTCTGACAGTGTAGAAGTGTTAGTGTTCAATGGAGGATGCCGCCTGCGAAACATCTATTCCGTTCGGTTTCTAATAAAAAAAGTCAAAAAAGAATAACAAGGGGTCCTTTTCTTTCTGTCATCCGTCTTATACACAAGATGAATGACAAAGAACTTAATGAATTTTTGAAGAAATATGCTCAAAATAAGCATACAGAAGGCGAACATTCATTATTCATAACCTGGATAAGCCATGCACGCCTTGAACAGATTCAACAGGTTATGGATCAGTATTCAGAATTATCAGATATTTACGGAGAGTATAACCGTCATCTTTTTTCCGCTCTTGAAAGGGATATTGAAAACAGACTAGATGAGATCACACCTAAAGAAGATGAAGAAGAAGCCGAAACGCAACCCCGGAGGTTTCTCCGGTTTTTGAGGGGAATTGCAGCCGCTGCCGCCATAGTATTATTATTTCTTACTGTAGGTATTTATTTCCGTGAAGCTGAACCAGAAACGAAGGGTAAAGAGAAAACAGGTAAGATTGCAGGAGCGCCTAAAAAAGAAAAGCCTTATGTTTCTGTTTACAGGAACGATGTAGCACCCGGAAGTAACAGAGCAGTACTTTCTCTCTCAAACGGAACTACTATTTTACTTGACGCAGCAGGAAAAGGAGTACTGGTAAGACAGGGAAATATTGTTATTAACAAAACTGCCGACGGACAATTGGTTTGTAAGGTATTACCAACTGACTCTGTCGGAAATGCTCCTGTATCTCTGTTCACTACTATAAGTACCCCCCGGGGAGGGCAGTTTCAGATTATGCTTCCTGACGGGACAAAAGTTTGGCTGAATGCCGCCTCGTCTCTTAAATTTCCATTCCGGTTTACTGCAGATGAAAGAAAAGTCGAATTAAGCGGAGAGGCGTATTTTGAAGTGGCCAAAAACAGGGACCTGCCATTCAGGGTACAATCGGCCCGGCAAACGGTAGAAGTATTAGGTACACATTTTAATATTAAGGCTTACCCCGACGAGCCCGCCATTAAAACTACTTTACTTGAAGGAAGTGTTAAAGTGATCCAGGAGAATAGCCGCAATTCCGTGATGTTATCTCCGGGACAGCAATCGAATGTCAATGAAGAGATGTCGGTTTCTAAGGTTGATACAGAATTTGCGATTGCCTGGAAGAATGGGTTAACTTCTTTCAAAAATGCTGATATCAAAAGTATTCTGAAACAGGTAGAGCGATGGTATGATGTAAAGGCAGTTTATGAGGGGGAGATTTCTCAGCGTACGTTTTCAGGGGATATTCCGCGAAGTTCAAATCTATCTGAATTGCTGCAGGTACTGGAAACGAGTAATATACACTTTAAAATTGATGGAAAGGTGATCACCGTTACTCCATAAACCGAAAGTTGAATTCAATAATTATTAATCATTTAAATTAAGCAGATTATGGAAAAGTAAATACTTGAATACTCTTTACCAGTAAATCAAGCCGGAAGTGCTCGAACACCGCCGGACTTGAGTCCTGCCTGAAAAAAAGCAGGTATTTGGGCAAATACAAAAAAATCTCGGACAGATTTAATCTCTCACTCACCCAAACAATACAAAAGTATGAAATTTAATACGTTTTGCAGGCATTGCCATGTAAATCAGAAACTGCTAATAACAACTTTTTTAATGATGAAGCTGACGGTAGTATTCATTGTTCTGGCCTGCTTTCAGGTAAAAGCTGCCGTGTATGCCCAGAAAATTACCCTTTCTGAAAAAAACGTCCCTTTAGAAAGAGTTATAACTGAAATTAAGAAACAAAGCGGATACCTGTTCTGGTATGAAGACGAATTACTTAAACAAATTCAGAATATTAACATCGAGGTAAAGAATGTAACCGTTGAACAGGCGCTCAACAAATGCTTTAAAGAATTGCCTCTTACTTATTTATTCATTAACAAAACCATTGTAATTAAGGCAAAAGAGGCGAGCAGAAAACGGGAAATCAGGGGTGCGGTAAGAGATACAACAGGGATTTTGCCTGGTGTTTCCGTTAGAGTAAAGGGACAGAACAATATAGGTACGACCACCGACCTTAACGGGCGGTTTATTCTGGATGTTCCTGATGAAAATGTGGTGCTTGTTTTCTCTATGGTAGGATATGTTGTTCAGGAAATTCCGGTTAAGGGAAAGGATGTAATTAATGTCTTCCTGAAATCGGTTGAAACAGGCCTTGACGAAGTGGTTGTAGTTGGTTTTGGTACCCAGAAAAGAAGTGATATGGTCGGCTCTGTAACTTCTATAAAAACCTCTGATCTGAAAGTTCCTTCCAGTAATTTAACAACAGCGCTTGCGGGCAGGGCCGCCGGTGTAATAGCATATCAGCGAAGTGGCGAACCCGGGCAGGATAATGCCGACTTTTTTGTAAGGGGCGTCACTACATTTGGCTATAAAACCACTCCTCTGATCCTGATTGACGGAATGGAGCTGACCACAACAGATCTTGCAAGGCTTCAGCCTGACGACATTTCCAGTTTTTCAATCATGAAAGATGCCACATCAACAGCGGTGTACGGAGCGAGGGGAGCGAACGGAGTGATCCTGGTAACGACCAAGCAGGGTAAGGTCGGAAAAGCCAATCTTTCTTTGCGCCTTGAAAATTCAATTTCTGCGCCTACTAAAAACGTGCAACTGGCAGATCCTGTTACCTACATGAAGATGGGCAATGAAGCTGTTTTAACCAGGGATCCATTAGGGGTAGCTCTTTATTCAGACGAGAAAATTGCCAATACAGCAGCGGGTCTTAACCCTGTAGTTTATCCGGCAAATGACTGGCGGGAGATCATGTTCAAAGATTATACGCTGAATCAACGGTTAAACTTAAATGTGAGCGGCGGAGGAGGAGTTGCCAGATATTATATTTCAGGTTCGTATAATAAGGACAACGGGATAATGAAGGTGGAGAAGAGGAATAACTTCAACAGTAATATCGACCTGAAAAGTTATACCCTGCGTTCGAACGTTACCATCGATGTAACAAAGTCGACTGAAATGATCGTCAGGTTAAGCGGGAACTTTGATGACTATCAGGGCCCGATAGACGGAGGTGCCGATATGTACAGCAAGGTCATGCGTTCGAATCCTGTATTATTTCCAGCCTACTATCCTGTCAACGAACAGTACAAATTTGTGAATCATATTTTGTTCGGAAATTATGATGCAGGTCAATACATTAATCCTTATGCCGATATGACCAAAGGATACAAGGATTATTCACGCTCATTAATGCTGGCCCAGATTGAAGCGAAACAGGATCTTTCTTTCTTAACAAAAGGGCTCACTTTCAGAACGATGGTCAATACGAACCGTAGTTCATATTTTGATGTGAGCAGATTTTATAATCCTTATTATTATAAGCTTGCAGGGTATGATATATTAAGCAACACGTATTCGATCAATGACATTAATGAAAGTTCCGGAACTGAATATTTAGGGTACAAAGAAGGGCCCAAAACAATCAGTTCTACTTTTTATATGGAATCGATGCTGAATTATAACAGAACTTTCAATGAAAAGCATGGATTGAGCGGCCTGCTTGTTTACATGATGCGGCAGAATCTAAACGCAAATGCAGGAGATCTTCAACTATCGCTGCCCTTCAGAAATCTCGGGCTATCAGGCAGGGCCACATACTCTTATGATAACCGCTATTTCGCAGAGTTTAATTTTGGATATAACGGATCTGAACGATTTTATGAAACCAAACGGTATGGATTTTTTCCATCAGCGGGTGTAGCATGGAGTATTTCGAATGAGAGTTTTTTTAAGCCGTTCAAGCCGGTTATTTCTAACCTAAGGTTAAGAGCAACCTATGGGCTTATAGGTAATGATGCCATAGGGGCGCCGGAAGACCGTTTCTTTTACTTATCCAATGTGAATATGAACGATCCCTTAAAGGGCGCCGGCTTTGGACGGGATGCCGGAACATCTTATAGTTTAAATGGCATATCTATTTCCAGGTATTCAAATAAAGATATTACATGGGAAACCTCAGAGCAAAAGAACATTGCCCTGGAACTGGGGTTAATGGATAAATTAAATATACAGGCGGAATATTATACGCAGGAACGGGATAATATTCTTATGACAAGATCTTCCATCCCGGTTACTATGGGCTTTTCCGCTCCGATCAGAGCAAATGTAGGAAAGGCATCCGGAAGAGGCACGGATATCTCTATGGATTATCAAAGCGGATTTGGTAATGGAATATGGCTATCGGCACGGGGTAATTTTACTTACGCCACCAGTAAGTTTAAAGTTTATGAAGAACCTCAATATAAAGAATATTACAGAAGCCGGATAGGATCGTCAATTTACCAGCAATTTGGCTATATCGCAGAGCGTCTGTTTATAGATGATAAAGAGGCTGAAAACTCTCCAAAGCAAAATTTCGGGGTCTATGGCGGAGGCGATATAAAATACCTGGATGTAAATGGAGACGGTCAGATCACAGAGGCGGACCAGGTTCCAATAGGAAACCCTACATTACCTGAAATTACTTACGGCTTTGGTTTCTCTCTTGGTTATAAAGGCTTTGATATATCCTCCTTTTTTCAGGGATTAGCTAATGAGTCATTTTGGATCGATCCTGTAGCTACCTCTCCTTTTCAAAATGAAACGCAGGTATTGAATGCTTATGCAGACAGCTACTGGTCTGAAGATCACAGAGACATTCACGCGCTATGGCCGAGGCTAAGTTCTACATTAAATTCCAATAATACGCAGACGAGTACCTGGTTTATGCGCGATGGATCTTTTTTGAGGCTCAAGCAGGTAGAAATAGGATATACGATTCCGAAAAAGCTACAGGCGAAGATGCATACTTCCGCCTTCCGCATCTATGTAAACGGCAGCAATTTATTTTCTGTCAGTAATTTTAAGCTCTGGGATGTGGAAATGGGTGGAAATGGCCTCGGTTATCCCGTTCAGAAAGTATTCAATTTAGGGATCAACGTAAATTTTAATTAGGCATCAGAAGCCGCAGAGCTTTTGATGTTGTCTCAAATTAATAAATACAGAAAATGAGAAGATATATTATGATGAGTGTTTTGACACTTGGAATATTGCCGGTTTTTTACTCTTGTAAAAAGTACCTGGATGTTGTTCCGGATAATGTTGCCACTATTGATAATGCTTTTACGATGCGCAGCCAGGCCGAAAAATTTCTGTTTACCTGTTATTCTTATATGCCCAAAGATGCCGATCCCAACCTGAACCCGGCAATAAATGGTGGAGATGAGGTATGGAGGCTTAATAACAGCGGTGGAGATATGTTTAATATTGCAAGAGGATTTCAAAACATTGTAAATCCATATGGCGACAATTACTGGAGTTCTTTATACATGGCTCTCAGAGACTGCAATATCTTTTTAGAAAATATTGATAAGGTGCCGGATCTTAGTGGATTTGAACGAAGCCAATGGGTAGCTGAAGTAAAATTCCTTAAAGCGTACTATCACTTCTGTTTAGTTAGAATGTATGGGCCTGTTCCAATAATAAAGGTCAATAAACCCATTGACGCCGACGAAAACGAGGTCAGAGTCCCGAGAGATCCTGTTGATTCCTGCTTTGCCTATATCGATCAGCTTATTAATGAAGCAAGAGAAGATCTTCCCCTGTCAATTACAGATCCTTCGAAGTTAGGTCATATCACCAGACCGATTGCTTTGGCCCTCAGGGCAAAGGTGTTAGTCACTGCAGCAAGTCCCCTGTTCAATGGAAATACAGACCAGGCTGGTTTGAAAAATGCCGACGGCACCCAGCTCTTTAATCAGGTATCTTCTAAAGAGAAATGGAATCTGGCGGCAACCGCCTGTAAGGAGGCGATAGATTTATGTCATCAGCAGGGTATGGAGTTGTATACATATAAGCAGGGTTTACAGGAATATAATCTTTCTGACACTATAAAAACACAGCTAAGTATCAGAAACAGTGTCACTGAAAAATGGAACAGTGAAATAATCTGGGCAAATACACAAAGTTATGCAGTCTATATTCAGCAAATGGCAAATCAAAGAGGACTAGATCCGGCTTATTCTGATAATACTGCTTCTTATACCGCATTGGCCCCGCCTTTAAAAATTGCCGAAATGTTTTATACCCAGAATGGTGTGCCTATTACAGAAGACAAAACCTGGAATTATGCAGGCAGATACTCTATGAGGGTGGCAGCAGCGGCTGATAAATTATATATCAGGAGAGATTACTTAAGTGCTTATCTTAATTTTAACAGGGAGCCGAGGTTTTATGCGGATCTGGGATTTGACGGAGGCATTTGGTACGGGCAGGGGAGATATAATGATAGAACTGATCAGGATTTGTTTTACATAATGGGCAAGAAAAAACAGATCCACGGCTTTATCGATGATCATTATGGTCCGATAACAGGTTACCTGATAAAAAAATTAGTGCACTATCAAAATGTTGCAGGAGCGGGGTCGCAATATTCAATCACTTCTTATCCGTGGCCTCTGATGCGTCTGGCAGACTTGTATTTATTGTATTCGGAAGCACTTAATGAATCTGAAGGCCCGGGAAGCGAGGTTTACCGGTACATTAATCTGGTTAGAAGCAGGGCCGGGCTGCCATCTGTTGAATATTCATGGGAAACTTTCTCTACTGATAATAAGAAATACACTACTCAGAATGGTTTGAGAAGTATCATTCATCAGGAGAGGGTAATTGAACTGGCTTTTGAAGGCCATAGGCTATGGGATTTAAAAAGATGGAAAGAGGCTGTCAGAACGATGAATTCGACCATTGCCGGCTGGGATATCAATCAGGAAAGTGCTGAAGCCTATTACAGGCCCCTGGTAATTTTTAATCAGACTTTTGGAACAAAGGACTACTTCTGGCCAATAAAAGACAATAATATCATTGTGAACAATAATCTGGTTCAGAACTTAGGGTGGTAAATTTTCTGATTTAAGCACTATTTAATAATATAGAAATGAAAAGATTTGAATATATAATATGGGTATTGTTGCTGGCTTCGGCTTTGTTTGGCTGCTCTAAAGATGAGCAGTTTAATTATACAGATCAGAATGCACCAGCCCCTTCTCAGGTAAGTAATATTAAAATAGAAGAAACTCCCGGTGGAGCGATACTCACGTATGAAATTCCTGTTAGTTCTAATTTATCATATATAAAAGCTGTTTATGAGATACAACCGGGGGTGTACCGTGAAGCTATTTCTTCTGTTTATAGTGATACGCTTTCTTTAGTAGGTTTCGGAGATACCTTAACTCATGAGGTAAAACTCTTTAGTGTGGGCAAAAATGAAAAGGCTTCTGAGCCTGTTATTATTTCTGTAACACCAAAAACTCCCCCTGTAAGTTCTGTATTTCAAACGCTTGACCTAACAGCTACGTTTGGTGGCGTGAGGGTTTCATTTAAAAATGATCTCCAGGCTAATCTTGCAATTTTTGTAATGGTTGATAGTACCGGCCTGAGTACCTGGGCCCCCGTTACCACATTTTATACAAAAGCAAAAGAGGGAAAATTCTCAGCGAGAGGGTATGAGCCTGAAGAAAAAAAGTTCGCTGTATTTATAAAAGACAGGTGGAACAACCGATCTGATACGCTGATAAAGAACATTACTCCAAAATATGAGGAACTGATACCTAAAATTGATTTCAGGGCTGTCTATTTACCGACCGATACGTATCAGTTTGTTGAAAGTTTTTCCATTGAGAAACTATGGGACGGAAGCTTGGCGCAGAACACTTCAATTTTTGCCACCCTTCATACCTCTCCTATGCCTCAGTGGTTTACGATCGACTTAGGTCATAAAATCTCTCTCAGCAGATTTAAAGAGTTTCAGAGATCCGGGTATGAATACAGCGGAGCTGCTGTAAAATCATTTGAAATCTGGGGATCTAACAATCCTGATCTGGATGGCGGATGGAATAACTGGACACTGTTAGGAAAGTTTGACTCATTTAAACCGTCAGGGTTACCATTGAACAGTGTTGCTCCTGAAGATCGTACATATGCCAGCTTTAACGGTGAGGATTTTGAATTTGATGCTGTCCCTCCGGTACGTTATATCCGCTTTAAAACCCTCGAAACCTATGGGAATATCCTGCAGATAGTTATCGCCGAGCTCACATTCTGGGGTCAGATAGAACAGTAAGAACTAAAGGATAAAAGAAGAGAATGTTTAATTATTAGAATATTTAAAATGAAAAAGCTATTATCTAAGTTCTTATTGTATGTTATTGCTCTTTCTGTCTGCTTTTCCTGTAAAAAGATGGATAGTAAATATAAAGATTTTATTGTCCCCGGGGGAAGGGTATATACCGAAAAAGTAAGGTCTCCCCATGCTTATAGTGGCCATAACAGGATTAAAATCGAATGGCTGAGGGGGATAGATCCTAATATAAATAAGGTCAGGATATTCTGGAATAACTACAGTGACTCAGTTCAGGTTGACGTTCCCCCGGCAGGTGATACAATAAGTTATATATTCGAAAACCTGCCCGAAAAATCGTACTCATTTATCATTAAGACGTACGATAAAGACGGAAATTTTTCAGTACCCGTTGAGGTATTTGGTGATTCATACGGCGATAATTATCAGTCGGGCTTATTGAACAGGTTTATTTCTTCGGCAGAACTGGACTCTTACGGGAGTCTTAAGGTTACGTGGGGACCTGCTGATATTTCAAACGGTGTTTTGGCTACAGAAATAAAATATACCGGCAAAGAAGGGGGATCTCTGATCAAACGCTTTGGCAAAGATGAAACAACTACTATACTGACGGATTTTAAACCGGGAACAGAGCTTGAGTACAGAACATTATATACTCCTGATTCCTTGTCGATAGATACCTTTTATACTTCTTTTGAAAGGAAAAAGGTGGCTGCCAAAATCAGTAAGTCTGGTTGGACCGCTTCGGCAAATTCCTATGAAAGGGTTGCTCAATTGCCAAGCGGCGCTCCGGAGAAAGCGATCGATGACGATATTACTACCTATTGGCATTCCAATCATACAGAGTTAATCACAGGTTATCCATACTGGCTGGCCGTAGATATGAAAAACCCGGTTGTGGTAACCAGAATAGAACTATTTTCCAGATTAGCCTATTTTACGGAGGACTTTACGGACTTTACAGTCCAGGGAAGTATGGACGGATCGGTATGGGCCAGCTACGGGACATTTAAAATGGAAGGAAAAGCAGAAACGCAGTCTTTTATTATAGACGGAGCGCCTGAAATGAGATATATCCGGATATATATGACCAAAGGAGTTACCGTTCACGCTTATTTGGCTGAACTTACAGTGTTTGGCTATTGACGCTGAAAAAGGAGTATTTTCAACAGAGAAATGATTCTAAGCAGTTATTGAAGTATAAATTAAATAAGTAAGCAGTTTACAGAATGAAGATATCCAGGATATTGTTAATCCTTTTTATTGCAGTCACTTCATATACCTCAGGTTTTTCTTCACTATTTAATCCTTCTGAAGTTTCTAAGGATGCT
Source organism: Sphingobacteriales bacterium (assembly GCA_015654985.1). Classification (GTDB taxonomy): domain Bacteria; phylum Bacteroidota; class Bacteroidia; order Sphingobacteriales; family Sphingobacteriaceae; genus Arcticibacter. Next base: position 12,065 of record JAATFW010000202.1, read on the forward strand.
GATAAGAAAGATACGGTTGTAAAAGTGAAGATTATTAACAGAGCCGATGTAATTCCCGCGATTGTTTTTCCGGGAATTACTCAGGCAGATTTTAATGATGCGTTTAACGTGTTAAATGAATGCACGGTAACTGAGGAACCACGGTTTGGCTTTAACTTTCCATTTATAGCGCCTGGCGGTCATTACGGGGGATGCTGGTGGCAACTGGACGCTGCTGTAAGCCTCACTGCAACAAAATGGGCAAACCAGCAATTTTCAGAAAATATGCTGAGAGGTTTTATCGGGGTTCAGAAACCAGATGGGAGAATCCCGCTGTACGGATACGATAAAGTTCCCGGTTTCCCGGAATGCAGCTCTTTACCAAAGCTTTTTTCCGGAGGATACCAGGTGCTTAAACAGTCGCGTGATAAGGAGCTTGTCTTAACTGCCTATAACTGTTTGAAAAGGTACCTTGACTGGTGGTTTTCCGACGTCAGGAAAGATTCCGCAACTGGTTTAATTACAGGTGTGTTCGAAGAATCATTCCCTCCCATTGAAGACCGGTTAAAGGCTGTTGCGCAGGTAGATCTCAATGTTGAAGTAGCAGATGGCTGCAATAAGGTTTCCCTGCTTGCAAAAGAGCTTGGAAAAGACAGCGACTTTAAAAAATATTCAGCGCTTGAAAGGGACCTGAAAGCCAGTATCAATAACTATATGTGGGATGATTCCGCAGGTGCGTATTATGCCTATAATATAATTGAGAAAAAGAGGGACTCCAAACTTGTTTGTTACACTTTTGATCCGTTCAGGTTGGGGATTTCTCCTGAGAACAGGATTCAAAAATTGATAAAAATCCTTACCGGCGACCGGTACTTTAACTGGAGTGGTAATGCGATTACAAGTGTGGCAAAAACAGATAAGAGCTATAACGAAACAACAGGAACCTATAACGGTGCTCCGGCATGGTCGGGAGACATCTGGACACTCAGAAATGAAGCTGTCATTCAGGGACTGGAAGATATCGGGAGGTATGATCTTGCCGCATATTTATCATTAAAGACGGTAAATCTGTTCAATGCTAACTATGTTGAATTTATTAAACCTTCTGATGGGAGCGGTCATGGAGAAAAGCGGTATGCCTGGTCTGCAGCTCAATATATTAAGATCCTTGTAGAGAATATATTTGGGATTGACTATAACCGGTTTAACCATGTAATTACGATCAGGCCGAATTTGCCTGATGCTTTAACAGGTAAGAGTGTTTCCCTGGAAAAACTTCTCCTGCCCGATGGGAACAGGCTGAGTCTATACCTGACAAAAAAGGAAGGCAGCCTTAATATTAAATATAACATTACAGGCAGTAATAATGATATGAATGTCAGGGTTGTCCTTCCATCCAATGAAGATTCAGGCTTTAAGGTTATCAACAGGCAGGGGAAAAATCTGAAGTTTTTAAAAATTAAACAGAAAGCAGCAACCCTGTATCAGGTTGCTAACGGGAAAAGATATATGGACGACGTACGCTTTATTAAAACTGCTGCTAATTAGTTATGACTACTATTTGCTTAAAATTCAATTTGATATGCAGGTTATGCCTTAAGGGGAGCACTCAACGGAGGCCGTACTTACCAGCTTTCGCATTCATTAAACACACACTGATAATATTATTATGAAAAGTACCATTAAGATTTTTGTATTCCTGTTCATCGTTGTTTTCGCGGGAACTGTAAAGAGCGGGGAACTTCCGCCGCTCATACCTGCTCCTGCAAGCATCCGGATGGGTACGGGGACATTTAAAATAAGCTCTGATGTCGTCATCGTTGTACCTAAGGGTGATCGCGACTTACAGGAGAATGCTTTGCTTCTTACCGGTCAGCTTTTGGCTTCGACGGGTTTCAGGCTGAAAATAGTAAATTCAACCGCTTCAGCGAAAAAAGCAATACGTCTCCTGATCAATAAAACCCCAAATAATACAACAGGAGATGAAGGATATTTCCTGGAGGTGAAGCCATCGGGAGTAAAAATTTTAGCAAATCATCCGGCCGGGTTGTTTTATGGGACGCAAACCCTGATCCAGTTGATTCCACCCGGCAGGCAGCCGGAATTGATAAAAACGCCGAAAGAAATACCGGCTTTATCCATTACCGACTATCCCCGTTTTGAATGGCGGGGATTAATGCTTGATGTAAGCCGTCATTTCTTCGGAAAGGAATTTATAAAGAAATACATCGACCAAATGGTAAAATATAAGTTTAACGTTTTCCATTGGCACTTATCCGATGATCCGGGATGGAGGATCGAAATTAAAAAATACCCGCAGTTGACCAGGGTAGGAGCATGGCGGGTACCCCGGACGGGTAAATGGGGAACTTATGAAGGCCCGGAGCCCGGAGAAGCGGCTACAGACGGAGGATATTATACGCAGGCGGATATACGGGAAATTGTAAAGTATGCCAGCGACAGATATGTAACTATTGTTCCTGAGATTGATATACCCGGCCATAGTCAGGCATTCGTTGCTTCGTTTCCTGCTGCTTCTTGTACCGGCGGGCAATACATAGTTTATCCCGGAAGCTCCACAGGAATGGGAGCAAATGTATTGTGTGCCGGCAATGACGATAACTTTAAGATCCTCGACGACATATTTGGAGAGCTGGCTTCTCTTTTTCCCGGCCAGTATATCCATATAGGTGGAGACGAGGTAAATAAGGAGTTCTGGAAGGGATGTCAGAAATGTAAAAAACGAATGGCTGCCGAAGGCTTAAAAGATGAACATGAACTTCAGAGTTATTTTATTAAACGTGTGGAAAAGATTGTGGAGTCAAAGGGAAAAAAGCTGATCGGCTGGGATGAAATACTGGAAGGGGGACTGGCTCCCAATGCTGCCGTGATGTCGTGGCGGGGAACAGAAGGAGGGATAGCCTCTGCTAAGGCCGGACATCATGTTGTGATGTCTCCTACACAGTTCTGCTATCTTGATTATCAGCAAACCGACTGGTCTATAGAGCGTACGGGAGGAGGCTTTCTCAGGTTGTCTGACGTTTACAAGTTCGATCCATTGCCGGAGGGTACAGATAAGAAGTATATTCTTGGAGGGCAGGGTAACGTTTGGACGGAGTTTATTTCTACGCCTGCCAGAGTGGAATATATGACCTGGCCGAGGGCGTTAGCCCTTTCAGAAGTGTTATGGTCCGCCGGAAAAGGGAGAAATCCCGATGAGTTTATACGAAGGACAGAAGCCCATTTTTTCCGGTTTGATGCTGCCGGCGTGAATTACTCCCATGCTATTTACGATCCCTTTATTATACCCGTAAAAAATCCGGCCGGAAATCTGGTACTGACCTTTAGTACGGAAGCAAAAGGACTGGATATCTACTATACGTTTGATTCCACTTTGCCCGACAGGTATTCTGCAAGATATAATAATCTTCCCGTTGAAATTCCAAAGGGCGCATCAGAAGTTAAGGCGGTTACTTATAAAGACGGGAAACCAGCGGGCAGGCTATTATTGCTCAGTATAAATGAACTCAGGCAGCGGGCCCTATAATTTATAAGTACAGTTAAAATTAATTAAAACAACACAGATATGAGACAAAAAGTAGTGTCGCTGGGGTTATTCCTGCTGGCATCTTTTTCATCAGCCGCGTCCGATAAGAACGGTTTCATTTTTTGGCAGTTGCCCCCGCAAATCAATACCATCGGAAAGGAAGGGCAGGAGCATCTTTCTATAATTCCTGCTCCCGTAGCGATTCAGTTAAGAGAGGGGGTATTTAAGTTCGATAGTACGGTAGTTATTGTTCCTTCAGGAAACGGAGAGGTGCAAAAGCTTGCCGGTTATCTGTCGGACAAAGTTTTTACTCCCTCCGGAATCAGGTTAACGGTTGCTAAACCGGCGCGTGCAGGGGGTAAATCTATAAAGCTGGTGTTAAATAAGGTTTTCAGCAAGATTATCGGAGATGAAGGGTATCAGTTGGAAATAACGCCGGCAGCGGTAAATATCAGTGCCAATAAACCTGCCGGACTTTTCTATGGAATACAAAGTATTATACAGATGCTGCCGCCTGCGATAGAAAGCAAAGTCAGAACCGGGGGAGAGATATGGGAACTCAGGGCTGCATCAGTAACCGATTATCCCCGCTTTGGCTGGAGGGGGTTGATGCTTGATGTCAGCCGTCATTTTTTTAATAAAGAGGAGGTTAAAAGTTATATCGATCAAATGGCTAAATATAAGCTAAACTCATTTCACTGGCACCTTACAGATAACCAGGGCTGGAGAATTGAAATAAAGAAACTCCCCGGCTTAACGGCAACAGGGGCGTTCAGAGTTCCGAGAACGGGAACGTTCTGGACGTTTGAACCTCCCCATCCAGACGAAAAAGCAACAGACGGCGGGTTTTATACACAGGATGATATCAGGGAGATTGTTCAGTATGCAAGAGAAAGATATGTCACCATCGTTCCCGAGATAGATGTTCCAGGACATAGCCTGGCTTTTATTGCGTCTTTTCCCCAGGCCTCATGCACACAGTTACCTTACCATGTTAATCCCGGAAGTCCTCATGCAGATGAAGATCTTGTGCTGTGTGCGGGTAATGAAGACAATTTTAAAAAACTTGAAATTATATTATCGGAAGTATCATCATTGTTCCCCGGAAAATATATTCACATCGGGGGAGACGAAGCAGATAAAAGGTTCTGGAAGAGTTGTGTAAAATGCCAGGCACGGATCGCAAAAGAAAAACTTAAGGATGAAGCGGGGCTTCAAAGTTATTTCATAAAACGGTTAGAGAAAATTCTTCATTCAAACGGGAAAAAACTCATCGGGTGGGATGAAATTTTAGAGGGTGGATTAGCTCCTGATGCTTCCGTGATGTCATGGCGGGGATCCGAAGGTGGAATAGCAGCATCAAAAATGGGTCATCATGTGGTAATGTCTCCAGGTCAGTACTGTTATTTTGATCATTTACAGGGTGATATTAATATAGAACCGACCTATGCGGGGGGAGGAGTATTAAGATTATCTGATGTATACAGGTATGATCCGGTACCACCGGAAGGTGGGCCCGGATATATTTTAGGAGCTCAGGCGAATGTCTGGACTGAACATATTCCAACGATCAGACAGGTGGAATATATGACGTGGCCGCGGGCCTTAGCACTTTCGGAAGTAGTTTGGACTCCGCCTGACTCGCGCAACATTGACTCTTTCTTATTACGTGTAGAGTCGCAGTTTCCACGATTTAGCAATGCAGAAGTGAATTATGCACCCAGTATCTACGATCCTATTATTGTTCCTCAAAAGGACGGAAAAAAACTGCTGATATCTTTTAAAACGGAATATAGGGGATTAGATATTTACTATACCTTTGATCATACTTTCCCTGATAAGTTCTCTGATAAGTATCAGGGTCCTATAGAGATACCTAAAGGAGCATCTGAGATCTGGGCAATAACTTACAAAGGGAAAATGCCTGCGGGCCGGTTGTTAAAAGTTGCAATTGACGATCTGGAGAAAAGATTACAGGAACTTATTTAGAAAAAAAGCGCAGTATAAAGGAACTTTAAAATGAAGTGCACCCGGATTGTATATATTATTATTATTATTATTATTCTGATGATCGGAACAGGACTGACTTATGCACAGCTTCCACCGGTTTTTACTGAAAACAGGGCGAAATCAGCGCAAAGATCGCCGCTCACAGAATGCTATTTGTCTCCCGTAAAGATCATATGGAAAACTGAAACAGAGGGATTGATCAGCAATGAGAGCAGGCTACTTCTTGAAGGGAACGGACAGGCTGACCTGTCCAACCAGAATATGTGTATAATGAAAAGTATGCAGGATAAAAAGCCGGGCTTGCTGCTTGATTTTGGCAGAGAACTTCATGGGGGGCTGCAAATCGTTACAGGTATGTATGGAGGGGGAAAACCTGTACGGTTAAGAATCCGGTTCGGCGAATCTGTCAGCGAGGCAATGAGCGAAATAGAGCCTTTTAAAAATGCCACTAATGACCATGCTATGAGGGATATGGTAGTTAGCGTACCATGGCTTGGAAAGTTTCAGGTTGGCAATACAGGTTTCAGGTTTGTCCGCATCGATATGGTCGACGATAACACAGAGTTCCAGTTGAAAGAAGTCAGGGCGGTTTTTACTTATCGCGATATTCCTTATCTGGGCTCGTTTCATTCGAGCGACAGTCTGCTTAATAAGATATGGCTTACAGGAGCTTATACCGTACATCTGAATATGCAGGAGTATTTATGGGATGGAATAAAGCGCGACAGGCTGGTATGGGTGGGCGATATGCACCCCGAAACTTCGGCCATAGCGGCTGTTTTTGGCGCCAATGAAGTGGTAAATAAAAGCCTGGACCTGTCGCGGGATATTACTCCCTTACCCCAATATATGAACGGCATGGTTTCCTATTCTATGTGGTGGGTTATTATTCAGCGCGACTGGTATACTTATACGGGTAATCTCGGATATCTTAAAGAGCAGAAGGATTATCTGAAGGGCTTACTGGATCACTATATAGGCAGGATCAATTCTGCAAATAGTGAGGACCTGAGGGATGGAACCCGTTTTCTTGACTGGCCATCAAGCAAAGATACTTCGGCCATACATGCCGGATTGCAGGCGATGATGGTGCTGACTCTTAAAGCGGGAGGAGAGTTATCTAAAGTGCTTGGTGATGAAGATATGAGGGCGAAATGTGAGCGGGCGGTAAGCCGGTTAAAGAAAAATATACCTGAAGCGAACGGTTCAAAGCAGGCGGCTGCTTTGCTGGCTTTAGCAGAATTGCAGCCTGCAGAAAAGATGAATAAGAAAATAATCTCGGTTGGGGGGGTAAAGAATTATTCGACTTTTTTCGGCTACTATATGCTTATGGCAAAGGCAAAAGCGGGAGATTATCAGGGAGCGCTGGATGATATCCGTAATTATTGGGGAGCTATGCTGAAGCTGGGAGCCACTACCTTCTGGGAAGATTTTAATACAGACTGGGTAAAAAATGCTGCAGGAATTGACGAACTGCCCGGTCCCGGGCAAATAGATATCCATTCATCATACGGAGATTACTGCTATAAAGGTTTCAGGCACAGTTTTGCGCATGGGTGGGCCTCCGGACCTACTCCATGGCTTACTCAATATGTACTTGGAGTACAGGTGATCGAGCCAGGTTGCCGCACCCTCAGAATTGAACCTCATCTTGGCGACCTCAGCTTTGCGGAAGGAACTTTTCCAACACCTTTGGGAGTGGTAAAAATTAAGCATAGCAAAACATCTGAAGGAAAAGTCCGTTCGGAAATTTCAGCTCCGGAAGGGATAAAAATTATAAAGTAAATTAAACGCTTAATTGCCGATAGTTTAATATTATCACTACATGTATATATTTTTAACAATGCTGCTTCACCGTCTGCTTTTTATTCCTGCTTTCCTTTTAAGTACCTTATTACTGGCCCAGGAGAATGTTAATTATGGAAACGGCTTTCCAGCAACTGATGCGCTGGGCAGGAAGCTTGTAACTTCTAAAGAGGCTGGCCTTCCCCGCGGGGAAAAGTTTGTCGGGCTTTTTTATTGGACATGGCACACACATTTTTCCGGAAATAAAGCAAACGACATAAGTAAGATCCTCCGGCAAAAACCAGAAGCAATTAATAATTACGATGATCCGGTCTGGCCCAAAGACGCTCCCGCTTTTTTTTGGGGAGAGCCCCTGTTTGGTTATTACCGGGATACCGATCATTGGGTTTTACGGAAACATGCTGAGATGCTGGCTGATGCCGGGGTAGATGTGATTATATTTGACTGCACTAACGGATCATTCACCTGGAAGGAATCGTATACAGAATTGTGCAAGGTTTTTTCGGAGGCCCGTAATGACGGGGTAAATACTCCGAAGATCGCTTTTATGCTGGCGTTTCAAGCCTCACAGGACAGCAGGAAGGCTATAGGTGAAATTTACAATGATCTTTATAAACCGGGTAAATATAAAGATCTGTGGTTCTTCTGGAAAGGGAAGCCGCTTATCATGGCTTATCCGGAAATGCTGGGAGAGGCTTCGGGGGATGATCAAACCACGAAAGAGAATAAGGAGATAAGAGAATTTTTTACATTTCGTCCCGGTCAGCCTGTATATAACAAAGGTCCGGAGCGGAGTGACCACTGGGGATGGCTTGAGATTGCTCCGCAACATGGCTTTGCAAAAGATAGCCGGGGAAAATTTGAGCAGGCAACTGTAGGGGTTGCACAGAACTGGTCGGCTGAAAGGGGACTGACAGCAATGAATGCTCCTAATACCTTTGGAAGAAGTTATACCCATGCCAGGGGTATGATCAAAGACCTGAATGCTGCAGATTGGGGGTATAATTTTCAGGAACAATGGGAGAATGCATTAAAAATAGACCCGGAATTTATTTTTATTACCGGGTGGAACGAGTGGATAGCAGGGCGTTTCAGCGAGTGGAACCAGCAGAAAAATGCCTTTCCTGATCAGTTTAGCAGGGAGAAAAGCCGTGATATAGAGCCTGTGAAAGGAGGTTTCGGGGATAATTACTACTACCAGATGGTTAATAATATCCGCCGTTTTAAAGGTGTTCCTGCTCTTCCCAAAAACGCTTTAAATAGATCTGTAAAAGTGGATGGGGATTTCGGTGACTGGTTGAATGTTCCGGGCTTTAGCGCCTATTCCGGGAATACCAAACCACGAAACAGTCATGGCTGGGGAAATCTGGTGTATACAAACTATTCCGGGCGGAATGATATAGCCAAAGTAAAGGTAACTCACGACAGGTCTGCCATCTATTTCTATATTGAAACGGCGGCCCCTATTTCTCCTTCTTCTGATCAGGGGTGGATGCGGCTATTTATAGATACAGACAGAAATAAGAACACCGGCTGGGAAGGCTATGACTATGTTGTAAACCGGATTAATCCTGATAACGGAAAATTAATCCTTGAAAAGAACCGCAAAGGGTGGCGGTGGAAAGAATCAGGCCGGCTGGATTATGCTTTACATGATAATAAAATGGAGATCAGAATTCCCGGGAAATATCTTAAGATTAAGGGAAAATGCCGCTTTGAATTTAAGTGGGCAGATAATCAACTGAACGATGGCGATATAATGGATTTCTATCTGAATGGTGATGTCAGTCCCCTCGGAAGGTTTAATTATATATATGCCGAATAATGATGGAAATTTTCAATTTCAGCCTGTACTATATGATTATAAAAGCACTTAGATATACCTTGCTAATTTCGTTTTTTATTTACTTCGATGTTTGCGCATGGGCGGCTGCCACTGGAAGTATCCGGCCTGAAAATCTCCGGTGTGAATATTTAACTGATCCGAAGGGACTTGATGAGTTGCTGCCCCGGTTAAGCTGGACTCTCGCTGCTACCGATACCTTCGGTCACGGACAAGCGCAGAGCGCTTACCGTATACTGGTAGCTACTGCAACCGGATTGCTAAAACAAAGCAAAGGAGATCAATGGGACTCGGGGTGGATCCGGTCTGATGAGATGCAGCATGTGGTATATGAGGGAAAGCCACTGACGTCTGACCGAACATATTATTGGAAAGTATGTGTAAAAGACGAAAACAGCAGATTGTCGGCCTGGAGTGATAATGCATACTGGACTACCGGTTTATTGAAGCCATCAGAATGGAAGGCAAAATGGATCGGTTCTAATGTCGTGTTTGATCCAAAGCTGCCGTCCTGTAATATTCCTGATCCGTGGATCAGGAAAACCTTCGACCTGAAGATGAAGCCTGGCCGGTCGATATTTTATGTTGCTTCGGTTGGTTATCATGAACTCTATATCAATGGCCGTCGGGTTGGAAAAGAAGTGCTTGCCCCGGCGGCTACTGATCACAGTAAGCGGGCCCGTTATATCGCTTATGATATCGCTCCTTATCTGAAGGCCGGTAAAAATGTTGCTGCTTTATGGTTAGGAACCTCGTGGTCAATTTATGGGCCTTATCTTTCGTCTGAAAAACCTAATACTCCTATTGTATCCGGGCAATGTACTGTTTACCGTGAAAAAGAGCCTAAACCCGGCACTGTTCCGCTGGAGGTAATAGTCACCGACAAGACATGGAAGATCCATGCAAGCCCCGGACGGTTAACAGGAACATGGAATGCCGGCAATATGGGAGGAGAGTTCTGGGATGCAGGTAAGGAAGATAAGACCTGGAATACGCTTGCCTGCAATGAAACCTCCTGGGCTGCCGCCACGGAATATCATCCCGCATTGAGGTTATCTGCCCAGCAGGTTGAAGGAAACCGTTTGTTTGATGAAATTCGTCCTGTAAGTATTGAGGAGCAGAAGAATGGACAGTATCGTGTGGATATGGGAGTTAATTTTGCAGGGTGGACTGAAGTTAAGGTAAACGGCAATCCGGGCGATAAGATCGAGTTTTTGTATTCAGAGCGGGAACAGGAGGATATGACTTTTGGTCTTCACAGTATTTATATAATAGGCAAAACCGGAAAAGGAACTTTCAGGAACAGGTTTAATTACAGCTCCTGCCGCTGGATAACTATTAAAGGCCTGAAGAATAAGCCAGGAAAAGAGGATATACGGGGATGGCTTGTCAGGACTGCTTATATGCCTGCAGCGGAGTTTTCCTGTTCAGATTCTTTACAAAACTGGATCTACGATAAGGTAAAGTGGACATTTGAGAATCTGTCTCTGGGGGGATATGTAGTAGATTGTCCGCAGCGGGAACGTATGGGATATGGCGGTGACGCTCACGCCACGAGCGAAACGGGACTGTTTAACTTTAAAATGGAGGCCTTCTATACCAAATGGATGGAAGACTGGCGGGATGTTAAAGGTACAGAATCTGTAGTTGGCAATATGTATGATCCCAATTTTGCACATAAAGGAGTGATGGGAGGACGATATCTTCATCCAGGAATTCTTCCCCATACAGCTCCTACTTATGCAGGAGGCGGAGGACCGGCATGGGGGGGAATCGTAGTAACGTTACCATGGACCTTCTATCAGCATGAAGGAGACAAACGGATCCTGGAAAAGAACTTCGGGCTGATCAAAGACTGGCTTTTATTCCTGGATACGCAGACCAGCGATAATTTATTACAGCGCTTTGGAGGAAGCTGGGACTTTCTGGGCGATTGGTTATGGCCCAATGCAACCGCCGAAGGCATGAATAATAACAAGCCTGAAACGCTGTGCCTTAATAATTGCTACAGGGTGTATAACTTACGCACAGCCGCAAAAATTGCCAGGACAATAAACAGGGTAGCAGAGGCAGAAAGTTGGGAGGCGGAAGCTGAACGCTATAGCAGAGCGATCCATAAACGGTTCTACAATGAAGGCGACAGCAGTTATGCCGACAGCTCCATGGCTAATCTTGCAGCGGCGCTTCTGGCAGAAGTGCCGCCGGCCGGATTACGGGAAGAAGTAATGCAACGTCTCGCGAAAGAGATTCTGATAGTGCGTAATGGGCATATACATGTTGGAATTACAGCAGGAGCGCTGTTATTTAAATTGCTTCGCGAAAAAGGAAGGGATGATCTTATCTATTCCATGACATCTCAAAAGGATTATCCTGGATGGGGTTATATGAAATCCAACGGGGCAACAACCCTATGGGAAATGTGGGAAAAGGATCTGCCCGGCCATTCTCTTTTGCATAGTTCTTTCCTCTACCCGGGTGCCTGGTATATAGATGGGGTAGCCGGCATAAAGCGGGATACACTGGTTCCGGGTTTTCGCAGATTTATCGTAAGGCCTCCTTTGCTGACAGCCAGGCAAATATCCTGGGCACGCGCTTCTTTTGATTCCCCTGCAGGTCGCATACTTTCATCCTGGAGCCGGAAAGACGGCGTTTTATCAGTTGAGGTTATAGTCCCTCCAAACTGTACTGCCGAAGTGCAGATCTCCGCGGCCGAAGCAGGAGATACTTCTTTTAATGCCCCATATCTTAAGAACCTGGGTGTTCAGAACGGGTATCTCAGATTGCAATTGCAATCCGGCAGGCATATATTGAAAACAAACAGGAATAGTGAATGACACCGGGTATGATTTATGTTAACATGAGTATTCACAGGGCCTATAAAGAGATGTTTTTAGAAAATCATTTCTATTGCCCCTGGACTTTGATTAATATCGAACTGTCTGGACATACAAACCTGAAAAAATGAAGAGATTTTTAATTACCCTGCTTCTTTCAGTAGTTTATTTGTTTACAGTTAAAGCACAAACAACCATTCCCCTTTACTCCGGGAATATTATTCCGGGTTCTATACAGACCTCAAACGTGGAGACAGAAGATAGCCTAACTCATTTCGGATCAAGAGAAAATCTGCTCGGTAAGAATCCTTCTTCCAGGGAAATAGAGAAATTTTCTAATGAATTGAATGTCACACAGGATATTCCTCCTGTTTTTATTGTTCATGCGGGAGATGATAATGTGGTAAAAAGTCGAAAACAGTATACAATTCTATGAGGCCTTACCATAGAAAAAATGTTGCATGTGAGCTTATTGTGTATCCAAAAGGAGGACATGGCTTTGGTTTGATAAATAAAGATACCGGAGATTCATGGCTGAGCCAATGTAATCTATGGCTAAAATATAATGGGTTTTTGTAAGATGCTTTTTTTCAAAGGCATCGCCAACAATGCTGAACCCTATTGTTAGCGATGTCCTTGAAATCATCTGCAAAAGAATGATCCTGGATCAGGATAAATCAAATCTGTCTGAATTCATTACTTTATTCCAGGCTGCCACAAAGTCTTTCACAAATTTGCCTGCAGCATCTGCGCTTCCATATACTTCGGCAATAGCTCTCAGCTCCGAGTTGGAACCAAACACAAGGTCTGCACGGGTGCCTGTCCATTTTATTTCACCGGTGGCACGGTCGCTGCCTTCATAAAGCTCCTTGTCTGCAGACACCGCTTTCCATGCGGTGCGCATATCGAGCAGGTTTACAAAGAAATCGTTGGTAAGCAAGCCAGGACGTGAGGTGAAGACGCCATGTTTGGATCCATCGAAATTAGTGTTCAATACACGCATACCGCCCACCAATACCGTTAACTCGGGTGCTGTAAGGGTAAGCAATTGAGCCTTATCTATCAGCAATTCTTCGGTAGACACAGGGATTTGTGATTTGCGGTAGTTGCGGAAACCGTCGGCAATGGGTTCCAGATAGCCAAACGATTCAACATCGGTTTGTTCCTGAGAAGCGTCCATACGGCCAGGTGTAAAAGGAACAGTGACCACATGTCCCGCATCGTTCGCTGCTTTTTCAACGCCTGCGCAACCTGCCAGTACGATCAGATCAGCCAGCGAAACTTTTTTGCCGTCTGCCTGTGCATTGTTAAATTCTTTTTGAATGCCCTCCAATATGTTCAGTACTTTCTGCAACTGTTCCGGATTGTTTACCCGCCAGTATTTTTGGGGAGCCAGGCGAATGCGGGCGCCGTTAGCACCACCGCGTTTATCAGAACCACGGAAGGTGGATGCCGAGGCCCATGCTGCGGAAACCAGTTCAGATACGCTCAGTCCGGATTCCAATACTTTGGCTTTCAGGGCTGCAATATCATTTTCATCTGTCAATACATGGTCAACAGCAGGGATAGGGTCCTGCCAAAGCAGTACTTCTTCCGGTACCTCAGAGCCCAGGTAACGTGCCCGGGGGCCCATATCACGGTGTGTTAATTTAAACCATGCCCGGGCAAAAGCATCTGCAAGTTTATCGGGATTTTCCAGAAAGCGCCTGGAAATTTTTTCGTAAACCGGATCAAGCCTTAAAGAGAGGTCGGTAGTAAGCATGGTTGGCAGACGTTTTTTTGAACTATCATGCGCATCAGGAATAATACTTTCTGCATTTTTGGCAACCCACTGGTGAGCTCCGCCGGGACTTTTAGAAAGTTCCCATTCGAAGCCAAAAAGATTTTCCAGGAAATTGTTGCTCCATTGGGTGGGCGTTTTCGTCCATGTTACTTCCAGTCCGCTTGTTATAGTATCGGCACCTTTACCTGAACCATAGCTGTTGCTCCAGCCCAGGCCCTGCATTTCCAGGCCGGCAGCTTCAGGCTCTTTGCCTACGTGCTCAGAAGGAGCAGCGCCATGGGTTTTTCCAAAGCTGTGCCCGCCTGCTATAAGGGCAACCGTTTCTTCATCATTCATTGCCATACGGCCAAACGTATCACGGATATCTTTAGCGGCAGCTATAGGGTCAGGATTACCGTCAGGGCCTTCGGGATTCACATAGATCAGCCCCATCTGCACGGCAGCAAGCGGTTTCTCCAGGTCGCGGGAGTGGATATCACCATCTGCATTGTCGTCAGACACCAATACGCCATG
>JAATFW010000344.1 GCA_015654985.1 Sphingobacteriales bacterium
ACCTGAAGTTCCACATCATCCGTGGAAACTTCCCTGCCACTGCGGGCAATGATCCTTACCTTTCCGATGCCCTGAAAATTCCCGGAGGTAAGATCAAAATAAACCATCTGCTCTCCGGGTTTTGCAAAGCTTATTGTTGTCTGGTTTGCCGCCCGGCTGATGAGCGTATTCGACTGAACTTCAATGCTCACATTCTTTATGTTGTTATCAAGTGCAAATACAGTAACAGGAAGCCTGATCTGCTCACCGGGCGCAAGCACCCTTGGCAGGGTTGCGAGTACCATCAACGGCTTGCTGACTTTTACTGTCTTTTCAGCGAAACCATAGGCCCCGTCTGCTCCGGCAATTACCATCGCACGTACAGAGCCAATATATTGCGGAAGGGTAAACGGATGGGTTTGCTTTTGTCCTGCTTTCAGCTTAAAAGGCCCCATGAATTTCACAACCGGCTTAAAGCGGTTTGCCATTGGGTTTTTTCCGCCCTTGCCGGATTGCCGGTCGCCTCCAATGCTTAAGATCCGCTGAAGTTCGCCGCTGTAGGCGCCGATTACGTAATCGAAGAGGTCCCATGTTTTTACCCCCAGCCCTTCGCGCGCATAAAAAGAGGAGTGAGGATCAGGAGTCTTAAACCCGGTGATATCCAGTAATCCTTCATCTGCAAGGGCAATGGTATAGGTCATGGCTTTTCCCGAAGCTTCAGAAACGGTAAGAGATGAACGAGTCTCAGGGCGGATATTCTGAGCCATGGAGATCTGAGGTTTTAATTCCGTGGAAGGATCTTCTACTTCGAGAGGGATTACACCATACATGCGTATAGGCAGATCATTTATCGTCTGTGAATGCGGCTGAAGAAGGGTGACATTTACAAATATATTGGGAGTCATTTCCTTCTCTATTTTAAACCGGTATTGTGTCTGCCCCTTCCGGGTGTCGGTCCAGAAAGTCTTGATTACTTTAGTTCCGTTCTCTATACTGATCAGGGCCCGGCCTTTATTTGCTGTAGGAATAGTGAGTACAGCCTCTTCTCCAACCCCGTATTTTTCCTTATCGGATGTAAAAGAGAGCATCGCTGCTTCCGTTGGATTTCCATTCTGCAGCCGTTCTGCCCAGTTTGGCCAGTCGGCATAAACGATCTTACCGGCAGCATGCCCGGTCTTTGGATCCCTGATCCGGATGAGGAACCGGCCCCAATCAGGCTGATCGATATGCAGGTTCCATTTTCCTTTGCCATTAACCAGGCGTACCGAAGCGGTAGTAACCAGCTTATTATATTGGTCCTGGGTAAAGTTGCTGACCGCGTTTTCATCTTCATCCCACCACCAGCGCCACTGGATCTTATATAATTCTACCTCCACATCTCTTATCCCCGGAAGCAGATTCCCCTGTCCGTCAACAGAAACGATGTCGACCAGATGGTCCTGCCCGGTAACCAGCATTCCTGATAAGCGGTCGCCTGCAGGAGTACGGATCCCGACATAGCCTGAATAGGGGCTGTAAGGAAGGGACACCTGCCCGATGCTGAAGTTTCCTCCCGGTTCAAACACTTTCACCATGAAGCTTGCATTCAGCATTCCCGGGGCAGCCTGTTGGGTACTGATCTGAGGCTTAAATGTTACTACTCCGTTTTCGTTCAGATTGCCGTCGTAAACATTTTGCAACTGCGAATTAAAAGGGCGGGTCGGATCATCAAACGTATATTGTGCGAATTTAGGGAAGGAAGTTTTATCCGCGCTGACATAGGCATCTACTCTCGCTTTAAGGCGCCTGGCAGCACCGCCGAACAACCACTCTGATTTGAGCACGCCGGCAAGGCCTTCATCTTTCACCAGGATCTTTTTATCTCCGAACGAGAGATTGATCTTAAGCCTGTTAGGCATGATCGTCTCAATACGGATCCTTTTTTCAAAGACTGCGCCCCCTGCTTTTATCTTTGCCTGCCAGTTACCGGTAGGAGAACTTTGCTCTGTGGCTGTTTTGAAGACATAAAAGCCGTTAAGCGCGCTGCTTCTGGTTATCCGCTTATAAAGCTGTCCCTGCGGGTTGTAGAGATCGAATGTTACAGGATGCCCCCCGGGCAGTTTATTCTCCTTATCGTCGAGAATAAAACTGATGAACAAAGAATCTCCGGGACGCCATACGCCCCTTTCTCCATAAATAAACCCTTTTAATCCTTTTTGTACCTGTTCACCTGCGGTGTTAAAACGGCTCAAAGGAAGCGAGCCGCCATCGTCGAGCTTCAGATAGCCGCGCTCTTCGCCTTTCTTTGCGATCAGGAGGTAGGGCTTGCGCTTCAGTGCAATGGCAGCTATCCCTTCACCGCCAGATATCGTTTCGCCGATTACCTGTTTCTGGTAATCCAGAAACTGAAGGGTAACGCCGCTTTGCGGTTCTGCTGTAAGGATGCTGGTTACAGCTACAGTATAGCTGTTATTGCTTCCGCTCTTGGCTATCAGGCCTATATTGGAAGCAAGGACGTTTCTTGAAGCCCAGCGTTCGCGGTTAAAATAGGAATTACTGCAGGGATCGTCGCGTTCGTTCCAGTTGAATCCGTAAGGATAGTAGTTATCATAACGGTTCCAGAATTCATCGTCTTCATCGATCTTGTTTCCGTAGCGGTTATCATTTTCATTATTGCTTTCATCGCTCAGTTTGCCGGATGCATTTTTACAGGAATAAACAGAGTAGCCGGGCCGGAAACCAATAGTGATCCTGTAGATAGCACCTGGTTCGGTCCTCATTAGTTTATCGATATCAAGCATAAAGCGGGTCTTTTTGTGAAGATTGACGCTTTTATCGTCGTCAAGCCTGATGGTTGCCTGCTTTACCGGTTTTGCCACCTGGCGGAGCGACATTTCTCCGTCCATTGAATTTTCCTGAAGATATTCCGGAATATTATTGCCGTAGATCTTAATGACCGTAACATCCACGGCATTCAGATTAACAGCTTCGAAGGGCATCATCAGCTTTCCTGAATTCGGCAGGATCACTCCCTTGCCGGGAATAGTAACAGAAGGAAGGCGGTTTTCAAAAAACACATTGCCGTTAAAAGAACGCGGAAGTTTCTTTCCCGAAATATTTTCTATGCCTTCATTTACAAATACAGCAAAATTTCCTTCAAGACGTTCGGCGGGATAAAGTTTCACCTCGCTGCCCTGAATAGTATATGCAGGCATTTCAGAGTTGCTGATACCCAGCAGACCGTTCAGTTCCTGCCCGACACGCACGGGGTCTGAAAACTGCACGAGTACATATTGTTCGTTATCCTGTACAGTCTTTATATCAAGTACTTTAAAATCACCGGTTGCAGGAACCTGAAATGACCGGGAACCGTCTTTCTTAATATCCAGAGGAGTTCCATTCCAACTGATATTGATTTGCTGCGGGCCGCCGCCCCGTGTAATATCTTCAATGGTAAACTGATGCGTTCCGGTTTCGTTATTATGCTGCCATACGATCCTTGTTTTACCGGGATAAGCAACTTTCAGAAGCTGTTCTACCCGCGACGATTCTTCTGCATCGGCCATTGTAAGTATGCCTGAAAGCTTCATCTTGTCAAGAGAGGTATTGCCTGCAGCCTTCAACCCCTGAAATTCTACTTCAAATCCCGGTTTTTTAGTCTGGAAATCAAATGCAAACTCATCTGCCTTGTACGGAACTTTCATCACCTTGCCAAGATGGAAACTGGCATTATAAAGCTGATCGGGCTTAAGGTTTTTGTCTGGTCTGAATTCAAGTGTCCTGGAATCAACCCAATAGGTTTTTCCTTTTATGCCCGGCGAAAATTCAAATATTTCTTCATCAAGGGGTTTATTGGCTGCGTATGTAGTTTCAACATCTTCAGCCAGCCTGATGCGGATAGTGCTTTCGCGTGAAATAATTCCGCTGGTGTAACTTTCGAGATAGCGGCTGTATTCCTCATAATTACTGTTAGCTTTACTTTTAAACTTCCAGTAAAGGATTCCGGCAACAGAAAGAACTGCAATAAAGGCAATTAAAATGGTAATTTGTTTTTTAGAAAAGGATTTATCTGAAGGCATATATCCGGTTTTGAGTTTAAAATTCAGGCTTTAACTTTCGCTGGTCAAGCATAAACTTTATTAAACTAAATTAGTAAATATTTTAATAATATTGTTTATGCCCTGTTATTAAATAACCGGCCTTTCAGGTTTTCCGGTTGGTAAACGGATTATAAAGAAGGGAAGACACCCTTATTTAATCATTACTCCCGCCTTATTTACTACCGGGATCCTTATTAAATTCGACTCTACAATGCTTTCAGGAAGAAAGATGAATTTTTTATCGTAGATCTGCCCGTTAATATAGTAGCTGAGCAGGTATTCATTGGTAAGTCCGAATACCTGTTCGTCGATAGCTTCTACTAAAGCATATTGCATACTGCCCACTTCACCCAGGGAATGCCGTAAAATGGATGTCTTTACCTGTTTGCCATCTTTAATTCCATATCCTTTGGAAGATATCAGAACTGTTTCAATTTTCTCATTTTTCAGATTGATAAGGTAAACGTTCCATA
Source organism: Sphingobacteriales bacterium (assembly GCA_015654985.1). Classification (GTDB taxonomy): domain Bacteria; phylum Bacteroidota; class Bacteroidia; order Sphingobacteriales; family Sphingobacteriaceae; genus Arcticibacter. Next base: position 4,532 of record JAATFW010000344.1, read on the forward strand.
CTTTCACCTCAGGGCTTTCTCTTTCGAGGACCACCGCGATTGCTATATCTTCCACAATGTTTACAGGCAGGTCTTTTTTCATAATAAGCGGATATCGGAAACCGGATCACAATTTTCAACTTTTTTTCTTTGCGAATCTGCCGCCCTTCTTTTTAGGTTCCTTTTCTGCTGCTTCCGCAAGAACCTTTACCTCTTCAAACGTCAGATCTTTCGCCTCTTTTCCTTTAGGGATCTTTACATTCAGTTTGCCATATTCGATATAAGGTCCCCAGCGTCCGTTAAGGACCTTCACTGACGGGTCTTCGGGGAAGGACTTTATCAGCTTTTCAGCGTCCTTTTTACGTTTTTCCAGGATGATCTCAATAGCCTGTTCCTCAGTTACACTAAGGGGATCAATTTCTTTAGGTAAAGAGTAAAATGCACCGTTATGTCTGATGTATGGCCCGAAGCGTCCGATAGCAACGGTCATCTCCTTATCTTCAAACGACCCTGCTTTTTTAGGTAGTTTGAATAATTCAAGGGCCTCTTCGATTGTCATTGTTTCGATCATCTGACCGCTTCTGAGACTGGCATACCGTGGCTTTTCTTCGCCTTCAGCTTCTCCGATCTGGACAAAAGGCCCAAAGCGCCCTATCCTCACCGAAATCTTTTTGCCGCTTTCAGGATCAACACCCAGTTCACGTTCTCCTCTGGCCTTCCCGGCAGTTTGTATGGTGTTTTCTACTTCCTGGTGAAAAGGACTGTAAAATGACTTCAGCATTTCTGTCCATTCCTTAAGGCCATGGGCTATTTCATCAAATTCCTTCTCCACATTTGCGGTGAAATGATAATCGACAATCCCTTTAAAGTACTGTAAAAGGAAATCATTTACAACAGCGCCTATATCAGTTGGAAAGAGTTTTGATTTTTCAGCACCGGTGATCTCGGTCCGGATCTCTTTTTTTATCCCGTCTCCGGCAAGGGTGAAAATATGATACTCTCTTGTTTTTCCTTCGCGGTCTTCTTTTACAACATAGCCCCTGTTCTGGACTGTGGAAATAGTAGGAGCGTAGGTAGATGGTCGTCCTATGCCAAGTTCTTCCAGTTTTTTAACAAGGCTTGCTTCCGTATAACGGGCAGGGGGACGGCTGAATCGTTCTGTAGCCTTAATTTCCTGACTGATCAGTTGCTGGCCTTTGGAAAGAGGAGGGAGGATGCTGTTTTCATTTTCCTCATCCAGGTTCACCTCCTGATCTTCATCGGTCGACTCCATGTATACCTTCAAAAAACCGTCAAACTTCATTACTTCTCCGTTAGAAACGAATTGCTCATTCCGCGTAGAAACACTGATTTTGGCGGTGGTTTTTTCAAACTTCGCTTCACTCATCTGCGATGCGATGGCTCTTTTCCAGATCAGCTCGTAGAGCCGTCTTTCAGAATTATCCCCTTCAATGGTATGCTGGTCAAAATAAGTAGGGCGGATGGCTTCATGCGCTTCCTGTGCCCCGGCAGATTTTGTTTTAAATGTTCTTAGCTGGTGATACTGGTTTCCATATGCTTCGTTAATCTCCTTTGATGCAGCATTAAGGGCTGTTTCTGAAAGATTTACGGAATCGGTACGCATATAGGTTATCTTGCCGGATTCGTATAGCTTCTGCGCAACCGTCATTGTACGCGAAACCGAGAAACCAAGTTTCCGGCTTGCCTCCTGCTGAAGAGTAGAGGTTGTAAAAGGCGGTGCCGGATTTCTCTTTGTTGGTCTCGTTTCGAGGCTTTCTATCTTATAGACAGCATTTTTACACGCTTCGAGGAATTCTGTAGCTCCGGCTTCAGTTTCAAAACGTTCGGGCAACTCGGCCCTGAACAGCTCTTTCTGTTTGCCGGTTGAAAAAATAGCGGTTATTTTATATGCGGCAACGCTTTTGAATTTATTAATCTCCCGTTCCCGTTCTACAATCAAACGTACTGCTACCGATTGAACCCTGCCGGCTGAAAGTGAGGGTTTTACCTTTTTCCACAAAACAGGAGAAAGTTCAAAACCTACAAGGCGGTCGAGTACCCGTCGTGCCTGTTGCGCATATACCAGGTTGTAATCGATTTTCCGGGGATTTTCAATTGCTTTAAGTATTGCGGGTTTGGTAATTTCATGAAAAACAATTCGTTTTGTTTTTTCATCCTTCAGGCCGAGGGTCTCAAACAAGTGCCATGATATAGCTTCTCCTTCGCGGTCCTCATCCGAGGCGAGCCATACCATCTCAGCTTCTTTGGCAAGTTTTTTCAGTTCACTGACAACTGCCTTTTTATCGGCGGGAACTTCATATTTCTGGTCGAAATTATTAAGAACATCTATTGCGTCATCCGTTTTCACGAGATCGCGGATATGTCCGTAACTTGATTTAACCATAAATTCTTTTCCCAGGTAGCCCTCTATGGTTTTTGCTTTTGCCGGTGACTCAACGATAAGTAAATTTTTAGCCATTCAAAAAACATTTTTTGCAAATAAAGGCATTAATCAACCCAATGCAAAATGGATTGGCTTTAAATTTTTGTAAATTGATTGAAAGGAGAGCGATTTTGCGGTGATAAACCGGCGATTATTGTAAGGAGTTAATGGGTATGCGGTTGGAAATTAGAGGGTAGGAGTTGAAATTTATGAATTATGAGTTATGGGTTATGAATTACAGGATATTGCAAAAATAGTGTATGCTATGAGACAAAAATATATTCACCGGATCAGGATATTAGTGTTAAGTTATACGTAATAAGTATAATCGGTTGAATTTTTTATAAAAATGCAGCAAGTCATTTTATTCTTTAACATTACGCCGGTAGTTAAAGCATTGCATGAAAAATCTGCTACAATAAAAATCCGCCTCCCAGCAGATCATTGCCTTCATAAAACACTGCCGATTGACCGGGTGCGATACCTCCAACGGCATGATGGAAATTAACCTTCATCAGGCCGTCTTCTTCCACAATGGTACTTATAGTACCGGCATCCTTATACCTTATTTTGGTTACCGCTTCCAGCGGTTCTGTAATATTTTCGTATTTGATCAGATTAATGCCTCTGACGAGGGCGGCACTTTTCTGAAGTTCATCCTGTGTTCCCAGAACAACTGTATTGATCTCGGGCAGTATTTCAGTTACAAACATAGGCTGACCCAATGCAATCCCCAGACCTTTTCGTTGCCCGATGGTATAAAAGGGATACCCCTGGTGTTTTCCTACAACAGTTCCATCTGTTAAAATGAAATTTCCGCCTGCCACTTTTTCTTCCAGATCTGCAACACGATGCCGCAGGAAAGCGCGGTAATCATTATCAGGGACAAAGCAGATCTCGTAGCTTTCACTTTTTTTAGCCAGGTCTTCCTGCCCCATATCAAGGGCCATCTGTCGTATTTCGGCTTTGGTGAAACTGCCTAAAGGGAATTTAGTCCGGGCGAGGTTTTTCTGGGAAACACCCCATAGTACATACGACTGATCTTTATTTTCGTCTTTACCTTTAGATATTACATAACGTCCGTTATCTTCAAGCCTGACGTTGGCATAATGGCCTGTTGCTATAAATTCACAATTCAGTTTATCAGCACGTTTAAGCAATGCTTCCCATTTAATATGGGTATTACAAAGCACACACGGATTTGGAGTGCGGCCCGCAAGGTATTCGTCAACGAAATTATCAATCACAAAATCTCCGAATTCATTTCTGATATCGAGAATATAGTGGGGGAAGCCGTAAGCAACAGCCAGGGAACGGGCATCATTGATAGAATCGAGGCTGCAGCATCCTGTTTCTTTAGAAGAAGCGCCGGATGAAGCATAATCCCATGTTTTCATCGTTAATCCTATCACCTCATAGCCCTGTTCGTGTAACATTACCGAGGCAACAGAACTGTCAACTCCACCGCTCATTGCAACTAAAATTCTTCCGTGCTTGCTCATAATAAAATGCAAAGATACTTCTTCCCCTCTTATTTTTAAGCGGAGGCGGGTCAGAAAGGTGTAAAATGAATTAGTAGCCTGTGCTGTTTTCTGCTTTTACCTTTCAGCTTTAACCCCCTTTGCCTTTTTAAATTTCCATGACAGCGCCGCCCATGCCAGAATGCCGAATACAATGCTCAGTCCGGTCAGATACAGTACCGGCTTATGCACAAGAGCAAATGATCCGTTTTCAACCATCAGAATCCGGTAGATCTGGAGAAAATGAGTAAGTGGAATGCAGTCTGCAAGAATTCTTACACCTATGGGCATCTGACTTAATGGCCAGGTAAAGCCACTGATCACAAAACTTGGTGTTGCTACTGCCATTAATACTTCTGTTGCTTTTAACTGGCTTGGGATCATAATACTGACCAGTATACCCATCATACTTACTGAAAATACAAAGAGACCGGCAAGTAAAGTCAGCAATCCGATATTATGGTCCATTGGGATTTTGAACCACAGGTGCATCAGCCCATACGATACCCAGATAAAAAATGACATGAGGAAATAAGGGGTGCATTTTCCTGCCATGGCAAGCAGGGTAGAGCCTGCTTTATTTGCCAGCCCGGAAAGGGTGTTTTGTTCCTGCTCGGCAGAAAAAGTGATTGCCAGTGCGAGAAGTAAAACCTGCTGAAGGATGGTGAAAAGCATGCCCGGCCATAAAAAGTACATGTAATTATTGCTTTTATTGTAATTACGCATAATCGTTACAGCAAACGGATCATACTGTTTTTCTGCTACTGCCTGCGGTACTCCGGCTTTCTTGAGCGCTTCTATCTGAATACCGGCTTTAAAGGTACCTGTAACCGTTTGTATCGCCCTTGATGCATAATTTGCAGAAAGAATATTGTCGGTATTTACATAAACAAGCATTTCAGGGTACCGTTTATATTGAAGATCTGCTTCAAAACCGGAAGGAATAATTACGATACAGGCCGATTCATATTTAATGGAGATGTCTTTAATCTTATTTGCAGAAGGTAATATGGCGGCGATTTTTACAGATTCATTATCATCAAGCATATCTATAATCCGGCTGCTTACAGAAGAGCGGTCTTCATCCACCACTACAATGGGCAGGTTGGTAACCTTACCTTTCTGGTAGGTATATCCAAACAATATTCCGTAGGATAACGGCGCAGCAAGAAAAAGAACAAATAATACAGTATTGCTCCTGAATAAACGGAATTCACGTTTTATAAGATCAATGAAAGTTTTCATGATTCGGGAATTGAGATTGCAGATCCGGAAGTATTACCCGGGATATATAGGTTGACAGGCTGTCTGATAAACAGTTCATTTCGTTAATTGTATAGTTGCTGTTGCATTTGCCAGAAGTTTACCAGCCTGTTCTGCATTTACCGGCCTTATTTTTACTTCATACAAAGCTTCTCCCATCTCATAATCCGGATAGGCGGTGGTAATATCGGCGTAATGGTTAAGCTGACCGACAGAGCTTACCCGGCCTTCTATAGTACCGTTGGTATAAGGTATCCGTACGGTTATCTGCTGCTGGTTTTTTATGTTTCCGATCTTCGATTCGGGTATGGAAAATCGGAAATAGGTAGTTCTGTTGAGATAGCCGGTAAAGAGTGCGTAACCGGGAAGGGCAAGTTCGCCGGTATGAAGGGTAATACTCTCTATACTCATATCCTGGGGAGCTATTACATAGCGTTCTTTTGATGCTGCATCTGCTTCCTGCAAGGCGCCTGAAGCCTGCGATTTCTGACCCATTGCCATTGTTTGCTGTTCTTTGCGGGCACCGTCTCTGGCTTCCTTTATCTGTGCCGTAACAGCATCCAGTTGTGCCCTGGCCCCCTGCATTTTTGTATAGGCCTCATCATATTGCTGCCGGGCAATCAGCGAATCTTTCAGCATATTGGCAAGACGGCCAACAGAAACTTTCGCAAAGTTATACTGCTCTTTTAATCCTTCATATTTAGCGTTCAGTTGCTCAAGCTGCAGTTCGGTGGCGCCGTTCCGGGCCATTTCATATTGTGCACCGGCCGATTTAACAGCACCCTCAGCCTGGGCTATTTTAGCATCGACCTCAGGCAAAGAAAGCAATGCCAGGGTATCACCGGCCTTTACCTGGTCACCCTCCTGAACATAAAGTTTTGCTATGCGTCCTGCTACCTTTGACGATACCGATAAAGTTTCTCTCTTTATCCTGCCCTCAATAAGGCTTGAAGGTTGCCTGGTGCATGAAGAAAATATAAGGAGCGCGGGTGTAACTATGATTAATGCAGATCTTACAGGATTCATTTTCTATAGTGAGTTATGTGTTTTACAATTGTTGCAATGAAAAATTACCGCCTGCCTTCAGAAATTGTATTGCAGCTTTACGCTGATTGAATACAGCCTGGAGGTATTCGAGCTGAGCCTGTTCAATCCCCGTTTCCGCAGAAAGCCTTTCCGAAACAGGAAGCAATCCCTGCCGGTAGCTTTTAACAGCAAGGTCAAGAGTGCTTTCGGCCAGTTCTTTTTCTGACGACTTCAGGTTCATTTGTTTTATCGCTGTCCGGTATTCTGTAAGTGATTTTTCACGCAGCAGGTCGAGCTTTTCAGAAACATCTTTTTTTGTATTTTCAGCGATTGTTTTATCAATATACAACTTATTTAGTTCCCGGGTACGGGTAAACCCGGAGAAGATTTCCCAGCGTAAACCTATGCCGGCCATCCAGTTGGGATAAAGTTTTAAGTTATCAGATTTCAGGGAAATGTTCTGCCCCGTAAGAGGATTGGCGAAAGGAGTTGTTATCGTATTATTATAAAGGTTAGCGTATCCAAAGCTTGCCATGCCCACCACCTGAGGCAGAATTTTAGCTTTTTGCATTTTAATCTGATAGTCTGTGGCCCGTACCCCGGCATCAAGAGCAAGGATCTCTGAACGGGTTTTCAGATTGCTGTTTGAAACAGTATCAAGTATCCATGGCTTTAAGTTTACCTGTAGCTGTTGTAATTCACCAGCGGGATGTCCGGTAAGCATTTCAAGCTTTGAGTAAAGCAGGGCTTTTTTACCGGCATATTCTTCCTGCCTTGAAGCGAGTTGAAAAATGGCAACCTCAATCTTTTTCCGGTCATATGGGGTTGCCAGTCCGTTCTCAATAGCACGGTTTACCCGCTCAATTTCTTTATTAAGTCTTATGCGGCTCTCATCAAGCAATAGTTTGAATTGCTGCAGGAGGGCGATCTGATCAGTGGTTGTGATCACATCTTCCGCAATATCCAGCCGTTTTGCATCTATCATATGCTGCTGTGCTTTTTTTTTCTGATCGAGTGCTTTGCTTCCGTATGCCACCTGCATTCCTGAGAATAATACCATTTGAGTATTCAAAGCAGCAATTCCCAAATTACTGGTGTTATGGAAAGTTTGGTCGCCCTCAATTTCAGGGAGACTTAATCCCGGAATCTGTATAGATGGAATGTCAATGGTGAGTTTATTGTCCAGGTAAGCATACGCAGCTGTAGCATTCACCTTCGGAATATAAGTATCATAGGCCTTTTTAATATCCTGATCCGTTTTTCTTATTTCCAGTTGTTCGTTGGCCAGTTGATAATCTTTGCTGATAGCATCCTCTATCAGCCGCTTCATTTCAACAGAGATATTATTCTGTGCCGGGGATGATAAACTATAAAAAACAAAAAAAGTAATAAGCAATCTTTTCATCAAAATCTAATTAGTTTACCTTGCAACTTGTTTTTCTATTGGAGGGTTGAGGTTTTCATAAATGCGGTTAAGCACTTTCTTGCAAACTGCCATATCATCTTCCCTGATTCCTTCTATCGCCTGTTTGTATGTTTCTTCAACTATTTTATTTGCGGTTTCTTTAAGGGATTTTCCTTTTGCCGTAAGATAAATAAAACGGATGCGCCTGTCGGTCCTGTCCGGTATCCTCACAATAATATTCTGCTGCTCAAGCTTATCCAGCAGCTTTGTAACTCCCGCCTTTTCCCTGAAAGTGCGGTTGCCAAGCTCTTGCTGGGTGCAGCCATCCTTTTTCCAGAGAATAGCCAGAATCGACCATTGTTCCATCGTGATATCCAGATCTTGTTTGCGGAAATTACGCAGCAGGATGCGGTTGACAATAATGGTAGTACGACCAACGATAATATTGTAAATATCTTCTTCCGGGATCTTCATAATAGTTTCCTATGAAACTACAAATATATAATGATTATTCCTGAATTAAAATTAAAAGGTAATTTAACCGGGAAAGGGACTACCTGACTGATTGCTGAATGCAGGGAGGAGGCAATTGTACACAAGGCTGCAATTGGGATTCTTATATGAAGAGAGAATAGAAATGAATATACCGTAGGATGGAATAGTTTTTGATCTAATAAGGTTTAACGCAATAATAATTACAGGTAACACAGCCTTTTTAAAATCCTGATGTGCAACAAGACCGGATTAGCGCGTATCAATAAGTTTGGTATCTGTCCAATTTATCTGAAGTGTTTATACTCCTGTTAGGAACTATTAAGGTGGTTAGGTGGATGAATAATGCATAAGAGAAAAAAGTAAGATCCGTTTTTTTTTGTGATTGATTGTTAAAGTGCCGATATTAGATACAAAAAAATTAATTAATAAGATTGCTATCTGCTTAACTCGTATGATTCCGTCAATACAAACCAGTTTTTATTCGGAAATATTATCAGATATTGATATAACGGGAAAGTTGCCGGAAACATGCAGTTTCCCGCTTAAGTATGCCAAAGCGAGGGAAATACAAGTAGAGGAAGGGAAGATATTAATGCAGTACTACAGCAATTATCTTTTTTTTATAGAATTTTATGAACTTGAGCTGGAGAGGGAACTGAAAACTTCTTATATAGTTAAGGAACCTGCTTTTTTCCTTTTTCTGATGTTTGAAGGCACTCTCAGTCTTGCAACAAGTGAAGGTAAAGGCATTGCAAATGCTAATAAAGGCGTGTTTTATGCAAATTATAAGAGGGAAGGAACAACTTATGTAAACAGTCTGCCCCCAGGGCGGCATAAATTCTGCAATATTACACCAAGGGCTGAATGGCTCGAAAGAAAGACGGGGGAGTTTCCGGCTTTGGAAAGCTTCATCCGAAGCTTCAGAAACGGTAAACGGCAATATGGGTATATGCCGAGATGTTTTATAGATGGAAAAGTCTATAAGGCTGTTCTGGAACTCTGTAATCTTCAGAGACTTAAAGGTATTGAAGCAGAAGCGCAAATTCTGAACCAGGCTATCAGGATCTTTAAAATTTATAATGATATGATCGCATCGGGTTCTTTTATTCATTCCGATACTCAGAGAGAACGAATAAGAATGGTGAAACAGTATATAGACGAGTATTCGAAGGATCTGAAAATTGGAGATGTACAGAAGATCGCTGATCAGTTCTTTTTTGCCCGGCGTACCTTAACCAGGACTTTTAAGGATGAAACGGGTTTTACTATTCAGGGATATATTGAAAAGGCAAAACTTGACAATGCATTAAGATTATTGAGAGAGACCAAGCTATCTATTAAAGAAATCAGTGTCCTGTCGGGGTATCCGGATCAGAATTATTTTTGCAGGGTATTTACCAGAGAATTTGGAAGTTCACCTAAAAATATTCGTCAGGAAATTTTTATGTGTCTGCCATTACATGAAATTGAATTTAGCACAATTAAGCCATCAGGCTTCATTCATAATTAAAATGGCCAGAAGTTTGGCCTGAATAGCTATTTTTTTATTCCTGTTACTTTCAGAAATTTATCCCCGTATCACATAATAATCATAACAGAATTGATTGTGATGAGGGCATCTAAAACTATCAGGCAATTCTGTAATTTTATAATTATAGTAATTGACGGCATTGAAAACAGAATAAGAACTGTTTATTAATTGCAACGGGGAAATCAATACTGCGGGAAGTGTTTTTCATCCCGCAGATAATGGTTACCCTCTTGCACTCAATAACATTGTTGGGTATATCCTCAGTAATATTTAAAGCAAACCCTACATCTATAATAAATAAACCTTTTTATCAATGGAAATTAGTATCCGTCTCCATTGATTATATCAGGTGAGTTCCTTTGCTTACATGAGCGCTTCCATTTACATTTGGCAAAATCATTTGCTGGGACGCTGGCAGGCTATTCAAATTTAATTAAACAGTCTTAATTTTCATACATTTACGTTTATTCAGAAAATAAAAAAGTACATTATGAAACATGGTCTGTTGATTGACATGGATGGCGTTATTTACAGCGGTGAAACTTTAATTGAAGGCGCCGACAGGTTTATTGCCCGTTTGCTTAAAGACAATATACCGTTTACTTTTATGACTAATAACAGCCAGCGCACAAGGCTGGAGACTGTAAGGAAATTAGCAAGACTGGGAATTAAGGTTTCCGAAGATCATATCTATACCAGCGCCATGGCTACAGGTAAATTTCTTGCAGATCAGGCTTCTAATGGTACTGCCTATGTATTGGGAGAAGGAGGCTTGTTAACCAGCTTAAATGAGAACGGAATTACGCTGGTAGACTCCGATCCTGAATTTGTAGTGCTCGGCGAAGGCAGGAACTTTACACTGGAAATGGTTCAGCGCGCTGTCGATATGATCTTAGCAGGAGCGAAATTTATTACTACAAACAGAGACCCATCTCCCAAGAAGCCAGGTTGGAATAATTTAGGAATAGCTGCAACGACCGCTATGATTGAAGAAGCTTCGGGGCGAAAAGCTTTTGTCACCGGAAAGCCGAGCCCTGTAATGATGCGGTCGGCCAGGAAGTATCTGGGGCTTGAAACTGCAGAAACCACCGTAGTGGGAGATACCATGGAGACCGATATTCAGGGCGGCGTTCAAATGGGCTATAAAACAATATTAGTTCTCTCCGGAATAGCCAGAAAGGAATATCTCGGACATTATGCTTTTAAGCCCGATTTAATCATGAGCACAGTAGATCAGATTGAATTTCCTTTAAAATGGTGGTAACAGATTGCTTTTTCACAGCAATACTCCATATTGGCCTGGGGCTGCCGGCTGCTTTTCCTCATGTGTCTCATCCCGGTCAATTTTTACACCACAGGATGTATAAACAGATTTAATGATTATTTTTCGGAGAAATCTTAATAAAAGAGTATGGAATTTGGCATCGGGATGTTCGGCGACTTATCTTTTGATAAGCAATCAGGAAAGTTCAGGCCCGCTGAACAACGTCTGGAAGAAATGGTCGAAGAAATTAAGCTGGCTGATGAATTGGGCCTTGACATAGTGGCTCTGGGCGAACATCACCGGCCCGACTATGCCATTTCTTCAACGGCAGTAGTATTGTCGGCCCTTGCTACAGTCACCAAAAATATCAAGCTCGCCAGCGGCGTCACGGTACTTAGTTCCTCAGATCCGGTAAAGGTATATCAGGACTATGCTACGCTTGACCTGCTCTCGAAGGGCAGGGCCGAAATTATGGCCGGCAGGGGTAGCTTTACCGAGTCATTCCCATTATATGGTTATGAACTGGAAAATTATGATGCACTGTTTTCGGAAAAGCTGGAATTACTGCTTACAATTAACCGCGATGAAGTGATATCATGGAAAGGAAAGTTTCGTGCGGAACTAAGAAAACAGCAAATATTCCCCCGCGCCCTGAAAGGAAGGGAATTACCTGTTTGGATTGCCGTTGGCGGAACAGCGCAATCTGTACACAGGGCAGCAATATTGGGTCTTCCTATGATGCTGGCCATTATTGGAGGAATGCCGGTTCAGTTCAAAGAAGCTGTTGACTATTACAGGAGAGTATATTCAGACAGTGGCCATAACGTAAAAGATATGCAACTTGGAGTTCATTCGCACACCTTCGTCGCTGATTCTTCTAAGTCGCTTATTCAGAACTACTTTCCTTTTTATGCAGAGCAAATGAACCGGGTCGGCAAATCCCGCGGCTGGCCGCCCTACACCCAGGCGCAATTTGAGGGAGGAATGAGCCGGCAGGGTGCGCTGTTTATGGGCGAACCGCAGGAAGTGGCAGATAAAATTCAGCAGGTAACTGAGATGTTCGGCCTCACCCGTTTTATTGCCCATATGGATGTTGGAGGTCCCAGCCACTCTGCTATGATGAAATCTATTGAGCTGTATGGAACAGTAGTGGTGCCGGCTGTAAAAAAGGCAATTTCTGCCGGCTCAGCAGACAGAAATTGAGAGAGCCGTATTTTTGAATTTATCGCCAAACCAGCGTTCTATGTCTTTGGCTGATTACGCTTTAGAAATCTGGCTACTATTCTTTTGGATTTTGCTGATCTACGGAACTTCAGAATAATAAATGACCATGCAGCGATCAATAGTGCAGCTATCAATAGGAGTAATGTCAGGGTGTTTTGAACAGATGTTGATCAATACCGCATTAAATGATTACAACCAGGCGTTTTCCATCGGGAACATCCAGGTTCCAAAGTTCTGCAATGTCCGCCAGTTTAACCGTGATCGTTTCTGCATTGAGCTGTCCTTTGGCCGCTAATTGAAACATTTCAGGAAGTATTTCAGTGAAAAGCAGACCAATCTGCTGCTTTGACCAGGCACCAAGGCCCGAACCTGTTAGCTGAAGATCTGCACTTCGCAGATTGGCGGCAGACAGTTGGATAAGGTCTCCGGTTACACTGCCAACAGATACATACCTTATCTTATTAGTAAATGAACCATCGCCCATCAAACAGGAAAATATCATTTCTGCAGTATTCCCCCACAGGTAATCGATGATCACATCAATTGGTGTTTGCGCATGGAATGCTTTAAGCTGTGCTTTAATTTGTTCATCATCCTGAACAATGGAAACGGCTTCATCTGCGCCCAGCGTTAACAGGTCATCAAGCGACTGCCGGTTTCTGCCCGTTACGATCACTCTCTTAGCACCATAGTATTTGGCAATTTGCACGGCTACCCGTCCGGTAAATCCTGTAGCGCCATTGATCAGCACCACATCACCAGGCTGAATATCCGCTTTAAAGCGTAACCCCATCGCCGCGCCGATGACCGCATTAGGCAGTGCCGCTGCTGTGGCATCATCAAGTTCTGCTGGCAATTTAACTATGCGGTCTTTACCGATAGTTGCTTTTTCTGCCAGCATACCACTTACGCCCACGGCATATACTCTCGTGCCATCTTCAAGCAGGCAAACGCCGTCGCCGCCAATCACCCGGCCGCTTTTTTGGGAAGCATCACCTGAGTAGTGCTTTCCGGAAGCATGTCCCTTATCAAAATGTTTAATAGCAACCGCCTTTACAGTTACCAATACTTCATTACTATCGTGGGCTGTTGGCTCAGGAAAATCAACACATTGAGGCAATTCTCCTTTTCTGTATATTACTGCTGCTTTCATCTTTTTTTTGTTAAAACAAAACTACACAGGAAAGCTTGACGTAACGATAACATATGTTATCAAGTTCAGAAATGTAACTTACCTTTTGCCAGTTTGCTTTTAATACGGCTTAAATGTACCGAGCTGACGCCCAGGTAAGAGGCAATATAATGCTGAGGTACCCGCTGTATAATATGCGGCCTTTCGCTTAACAATTTCTGATAGCGCTGTTCGGGTGTATCCCGTATAAAGGAAACAAACTCATTCATGTAATGGGTCTGCCTGCTGGCAGATGCCTGCAATATCATCTGAACGAAGCCCTGTTCACGGCTCAGCTCGTCCATCAATTGAGAAACGTACTGTTTAGGCAGCAAACAGACAATAGATGGCTCTATCGTTTCTATAGTAACCAGGCTCGGAACGTTATTGATGAAGCTTTCAAAAGAGGTCAGGCCTTCATTTTCAAAAAAAAACTGTACAGTCTTATCGTCCCCATTATTGTTAAAAAATGCCCGCACACAGCCCTTTTCAATAAAAATATATTGCCCGGATACTTTTCCCTCTTCCAGCAGAATTGTTTTTGCAGGAACTTCCAGCCGTTTCTGATATTTCAGATATTTATCCCAAAAAGGATTTAATTGAGGGAATTTATTTCTAAAATGGAAAAGCATGAGCTGATTAATTAATCTGCTAAAATAAGTTCCTTAATCATAAATAAAGTATTCTTCTTTAAGTTTCTCAGGTATGGCATACTTGCTATTTTCTGATCAGGAAAATTTTGAATGAAACAAAAACAACCGATCAGGAGCAACAAATTATTTGACCTGAACCAACCAATTGTTCAAAACTACCCGATTATCCTAAAACTGTCGCAGAAACATTCCGCCTTTCCCCAATCTGTTGCCGCCACATGGCATAATATAAACCTTTGCTTTCAAGCAGCTCCCCGTGTGATCCCGCTTCGGCGATCCGGCCTTTTTCCAGCACATAGATCGTATCGGCATGCATAATAGTAGACAAGCGGTGGGCGATCAGGATGGTCATTTGTTCCCGGCTGGCCGAAACTTCGCGGATCGTTTGGGTGATATCCTCTTCCGTCAGAGAATCCAGCGCCGAAGTCGCCTCATCAAAGATCAGCAGCCGGGGCTGACGCAGTAAGGCACGCGCAATGGAAAGGCGCTGTTTTTCGCCGCCCGACAGCTTCATCCCGTTTTCGCCCAGTATAGTATTCAAGCCGTTGCCGGCTTTTGCGACCAGTGCCGTTGCCGAAGCTTTATCCAGGGCTTCCATCATTTCTTCATCGGTAGCAGATGGCTTCACAAACAGCAGGTTATCCCGGATAGTACCGGCATACAATTGTGTATCCTGTGTCACAAAACCGATCTGCCTGCGCAGCGGATTATAGCGGATGGAAGTTGATAATGCATCGTTAAAAAAAATGAAACCGCCGACAGGCGTGTACAAACCTACCAGCAATTTAACCAGGGTAGATTTACCAGAACCCGAGGGCCCGACAAAAGCGATCGTCTTTCCGCGTTCGATATGAAAGGAAATTCCGTCGATGGCATTAAAGCCGGCCGTACGGTGCCGGAAGACGACCTGCTCAAAGCGCAAACTTTCCAGTTCGCCGATCTCTACCGGCTCTTCAGGCCGCCGTTCGACGGATTTGTGCATTAACTGATCAAAAGTTTTAAAAGAGGCATCCGCCTCGCGGTAGAGCAGGATCAGGTTACCCAGGTCCTGCAGGGGAGTAAAGATCGCTGTTGAAATAAACTGCATCGCGATCAGCTCACCCGTGCTCAATACTTTACGAAAGATCAGCCAGAGCAAAATAAACAGAACGGATTGTTTCAGCAGGTTCAGCATATTCCCCTGCAAAAAAGAAAGCCAGCTCACTTTTTTTGCCTTGTACATTTCCAGGTTAAAGATCTTCAGCGTCTGTGCGTTCAGCCGGCGGATCTCTGCGAAGGTCAGGCCCAGGCTTTTAACCAGCTCGATATTGCGCAGGCTCTCGGTAATCACCCCGGCCTGGGCATCGGTTTGCCTGTTAATGGAACGCTGCACTGTCTTGATCCTTTTGGACAGCAGGCCTGTTAATGAACCCAATACCACTATCCCGACAAAAAATACAGGTACCAGCAGCCAGTTCTTGCTCAGACTATAATACAAAAGGAAGGCAATTCCCACCAGTGATGAGAACAATACCGTAATAAAGGAATTAATGAACCGCTCAGCGTCTGTCTTCACCTTCTGCAAAACCGAAAGCGTGGTGCCGCTCCGGGCTTCCTCAAACTCCTGGAAAGACAGGCGCAGGGTTTGTTTCAACCCATCATTGAATACCTGCATGCCGAACATTGCCACGGTCTTGCGGGTGAAAAAGTCCTGTAAGGATTTACACAATTTGGATAATAAAGCAATGCCCAGTGCGATGAGTAGCCAGTATACGATGCCGGTCACCAGTTGTCCTTCCGGATACGTTCGTTTTGGTGATGCGAACTGGTCAATAATATGACCAAAGATCACCGGATCAATCAGGCTCAGCAGTTGTGCTGCTGCGGCCAGTATCAGTGAAAGGATGACCAGGTTCCGGTGCGGTTGGAGGTATCGCCACAGTATCTTCATTTAAGAATAAGCAATTTACCCGGCGGATTGTTTAGTATAGTATTTTGCAGGTAGCTGCCAAAAATAGAATAGGAGAAGCTTATGATCTCAATTAATCATTCTCCTCTAATGTAAAAACCTCTTCTACCTGTTGATTAAAAACCTTAGTAATTTTTTAGAGCTAAAACTATTGAAGGGACATATTTATTTGCTTCAATCGCGTTAGTAGTTTGCCTGCTAACTGAAGCTTTATCTGCCAGTCTTCCTGTGTCAGGCCTTTAACAGCGCGTTTCACCCTTATATTATTTGGTGGAAGAAAAAACGTTTATGAGGTTACAATAAGATTGCCACGTGGTTTTCTGAAAACAGAGGAGGTTTGCCTGAAATATTTCCATTAAGGCATTATTCTCCGTTTGCTGCCAATCAGGTAATCGTTCCTCAGTGGTTTTCTGCAAGACCAGGATATCTACTCCCTGTGAACTTCTTTGTCGCCATCCCCGTAGCAGAGTGTTTAAAATCAAAACAATGTTTTTTGGACTAAATACCTGCATATAGTAATGCCGTGTTCTTTTCCGATTGTATATATAACTGTAGCCCGGATTTAATTGCCGGTGTGTATTATTTTTATAGAAGTGTTTTAATTTATTATTATTATTCGGATCTTTCCATTATAAACGATTTGTTTGCAGGGAAACACTTTGAAATTCAAATGCTATGAAAAAGAACACGGTGATTGTTTTATTGATTATGTTATCCGCTTACAGTCAAATGACTGTTGCCCAAACTGATAAGTTCATTCCTGTCCAGGGAGTAGGGGTATTGCCTGTTTACCATGCCACCCTGGAGCTTAAATGGAACGGGAAAGTTATTTTATTTGATCCCAGTGTTGACGATAAACTGATAAAGGATATCAGAAAGCCGGATATTGTATTTTTGACAGACATTCATGCTGATCATCTCAACCCAGATAATCTGAATAAACTTGGATTAACCGGCACTCCGATTGTTGCTCCGCAGGCTGTGGCTGATAAACTGCCGGACAGCCTGAAAAAGAATGTAATTGTGATTGCCAACGGAGAAAAGAAAGAATGGAATGGCATCGGGTTTGAGGCCGTCCCCATGTATAATCTGCCGGGTGCCAGGGAGGCCTATCACACCAGGGGGAGGGGGAACGGGTATGTTCTGACTTTAGGCAGTAAGCGGATCTATATCAGCGGCGATACGGAAGATATTCCAGAAATGCGGGCGCTGAAAAAAATTGATCTGGCTTTTATATGTATGAACTTACCTTATACGATGACGGTAGAGCAGGCAGCAGGCGGGGTGGCCGCATTTAAGCCAAAAGAAGTGATTCCATACCATTACAGGGGAGGCTCCGGCTTTTCCGATATTAAAAAATTTCAGCAATTGGTTGTTCAGAGCGACCCGGGCATCACGGTCAGGTTATTGAATTTTTACCCGTAAGTTCGTTCTTTCGCTGTGTAATACATTTGAAGCAATTCTTGGAAATAGGCTGAAACCGACAAAATATACAACCTATTCTTTCAGACTGACGGTTGGTATGCAGCGAAAAACAGTCTGAATTTTATTGAAACAGGCAGCAGACATAGCCGGATATTCAAGAGCCTGGGCAGGGAAATTGGGTACCAGAGGCGTTACTCCTGATGCCTCCTTTATATCGGGTACTACACTGAACGCAGATGGCGAAAAAAATGCATAAATAATTACTATTGGAGCGAAAATAAAAATTACGCAATGAACGTACATTATTTGCAGCACGTACCTTTCGAAGGACTGGGTTATATAGAAACGTGGTTGACGGAAAATAATCATATTATTTCTGCAACCCGTTTTTATGAACAAGATTATTGTTTACCAGCCATTGAAGAAATAGATGCTTTGATCATTCTTGGCGGACCGATGGGTGTTTACGATGAGCATCAGTATCCCTCGCTGCAAAGGGAAAAGGTTTTCATAGAAGAGTTCATCCGGACGAATAAAAAAGTTTTGGGCATTTGTCTGGGAGCTCAATTGATGGCTGTTTGCCTGGGAGCTAAAGTTTATAAGGCTGTCAACAAGGAAATCGGTTGGTACACTATAACCCCCACAGAAGAATGCAAAGGGATTCCCTGGTTTTATGATCTGTTTAAAAACAATCCGACAGTTTTCCATTGGCACGGAGATAAATTTCAAATTCCTTGTAATGGAAGTATTAATCTGTTATCATCGGAAGCCAACAACAATCAGGCATTTTATCATAATGAAAACGTAATAGGTTTGCAGTTTCACCTCGAAGTAACCGGGCCGTCATTAACACAAATGCTATTAAACGGCTTGCATGAATTGAAAGAAAAACCATATATCCAAAATGTGGAACAGATAAAAAATGGCCAAAAGAATATCGAAATTTGTAATAATATTATGGCTGATATATTGAGGAACTGGTTAACGGGCGATGAGTAAAAATGCCCTGTTTATTCCGCCGCTTTTTCCAAAGCTTTAATATCAAATTTTGTCATCTTCATGAATGCCTCCATAACTTTTGGTGCCTTCTCCGGGTCGGCCATGAATTTACCCAATATAGAGGGCACGATTTGCCACCACAGGCCAAAGGAATCCTGGCACCAGCCGCACATGGCTTCTTTGCCACCCTCTGTGAGGTTGAGCCAAAAGAAATCAATTTCTTCCTGGGTATCGCAATTTACCACCAGGCTGACACCCTGGTTAAAACTAAACTTATGGGGGAACGAACTGTCCATTGCCGACATTTTAAAGCCATTGACGGTAAACTGTCCATATTTTATATTCCCTTCCGTATCATGGTCGCCGGCTTCGTAGCGGGCTATTAACCCTACAGCAGAGTTCTCAAATAAGGATGTGTAAAAATCGATGGCCTTTTCGGCTTTCCCGTTTTGATCACCTGTAAACATCAGGCTGGGAAATATGGCGGGTTGCTGGTTTTCACCAGGGGTACCCAGCGATAGTTGCCAGGAAACGCCGTATTTATCCTCAACCCAACCGTACTTCGTACTCCATGGGTAGCTATCAAGGGGCATCAGAATATTTCCTCCTTCGCCGAGAATCTTCCAGGCAGTATCAATTTCCTCTGCAGATTCGCAAATGGTAAAGAAGGAGACCGACGGATTTGGCTTATAATACGGGCCGCCATTTAATCCCATAAATTGTTTACCCTTAATATGAAAGGTAACAACCATAGGAGTACATATTTTTAATTCCGAGCTGGTAAATACAGAACAATAGAGTTCTGCGGCTTCTTTGGCGTCGTCGTTAAACCAGATGCAGGGATATATGGAGTTGTTCATAATGCGATGTTATGGTCTAAATAATTTATGCTTCGCAAAGTGCTTTCAGTTTTTCCAATGCTTTGGGATAAGTTTCTTTGAAATAGGCAAGCATCTTATCGTTTACGTCTACTTCAACAGTAAGATCGGTCAGTCCGTTGCGTTCCTCAAAAGAATAATTTTCATAACCTCCTGCCCAGCCTTCAATCTCAGGTCCTTCGGTGACTTCCTTATCGCCGTCGAGCAACCCGGTGTATAGAATAGAAACATATTGATTAGGGATATTCTCTTTAATTATGCCAACCATCCCTTCTTTTTTACCTTCTTTGCTGATGCCTGTAAATAAGATTTTAGCATCTTTAGCCCAACTGCCTTCGAAGCCGGATGTAGGATTAAACACCGCCGTCCATTGTTTGAAAGTATCCGGCCCCAGCATGGTATCATATACTTTTTCTGCTCCAGCCTTGATGCTGGTCTTAAATTGCATTCTTTCCATGGTTCTTTTTTTAAAGGTATCTGCTTATTTGTTAGTAAAATTGATCATCCAGCAAACGCCATATTTATCCTTAAAGGAACCGAAGTAATCACCCCAGAACATATCATCTAAAGGCATTTCGATTGTGCCTCCTTCAGACAGCCCGTTGAAGATCCTGGTGGCTTCATCGCGGCTGTCTGGTGAAACAGAAATGTAATTGTTATTGCCTGGGTTCAATACGTGCCCCATCGATTTCACGCAGTCGGACGCCATTAGAAACTGCCCGTCGCCGATGGGCAGGGAAACATGCATCACAAGATTTTTTTCTTCATCCGGAAGATTTTCTGTTCCGGGTGCATCGCCCATTTTCTGAATAAATAATTCGCCACCGAAAACTGACTGGTAAAATTTGAAAGCTTCTTCTGCTTTCGCATCAAAATTTAAATACGGATTAACTTTCATAGCATGGTTGTTTTTATATAACAAAGCTACGGTAATCCGGGTTTAATCCACTTGCCATAAGGCAAGAAATGAATCGGACTACCTGGTAAGTTCTTTTCTGATCCTGCTTAAAGAGGTGTCTGTAATGCCAAGATAACTGGCTATAAATTTTAAAGGGGCTTGCTGCAAAATCCGGGGATGTTGCTCCTGTAAACTTTTATACCGCTCGCTTGCCGAATCGGTGATCATCGATATCGTACGTTGTTTTAACTGAAATAAACTTTTAGACATCCAGGCTCTTCCCCATTCATTGAAGCCTTTGATGGAGTGGTACAAAACCTGGAATTTGTCGAGATCGATAACATAGCATGTACAGTCAGTTAAGGCCTGAAAATACTCCACAGTAGGTACCTGATGAAACAGCGATATGACATCTATTGCAATTTCATTTTTTTCAATAAACCCGGTGGTGATATCATTTCCATTAAAATCGTGTACATAAGACCGAACCATGCCTTCGCCTATGCAGAAATACGAATTAGACACCTGTCCTTTCTTTAGCAAATAATCGCCCTTTTTGAAATCTACCAGCGTGTGTGCCTCAAAAATAGTTTCAAGCTGAGATGGCGTTAACAGAGGATGTTGATATATGAGTTGCAATACTGGCATGACTGAATATAATATGCTTTTAACTGAATATTCAAAATCCTTCGTGAAGCATCCGGAATTTTACATGGCAATTCGCCTGGGCGTTATGTTCTTCGTTAACAAAGCATAGCAAACGGACTTTCCATTTGCCGTAAAACATTTCACCAATCAGATCAGGGCCACACTTCACGCTCAATGGTATTTTTCCCTTATACATAAGACAAATGTAACCGTATGTTCTAAAGTGTGCAATAGGGGAGGTAACCAATCCTGAATCTATTTATGGTGTCATTCGACAAGGCATTGAAAAATTTGGTTAGATAAATGCGTTGGTAAATAATGCCGGATAAGGGTAACATGACTTTTTGAAGCCGTTTCGTCCGAAAAAAATACAGGAACAGATTGATGTGAACGTCTTTGAGTTGATGAATGTAACAAGAGCTGTTCTGCCATATTGCAAAAGCCGGAAAATCAGGCGCCAATATTTAAGAGATGGCAGGTAATGACGGTACCTACTGCCTGACCAGACGCTTACCTGGCGCTCATCTTATCAGGATCATATAGGGATTATGTCGGGATAATGTTGGACTTTTATCCGACATTATCCCGACATGATCCCTATGAGATGCCGATATTATCCCCATATGATCAGGGTTTGGTTAGGCGCTGGTTAGGAAATTGGCTGGGGTATGTACTACCGGAAAGCTTTATTCATTATACGATTTTTTTGAAACGTTTGTTTTAGAATTGATATCTTTGCCTTCTATGGCAAGAAATGTTGAGTTTGATGAACGGGCTGCTGTTTCAAAAGCGATGGAAGTGTTTTGGAAAAAAGGCTACAACGGTGCTTCTATGCGGGAACTGACAGAGGCTATGGGTATTAATAGCAGCAGCCTCTATAATACCATTGGAGACAAGCACCAGCTATTTGTAAGGTGTATTAAAAATTACACGGAAACAAGAATGGACGATGCGAAAAAGCAGATATATAAAACGACGTCACCCATTAAAGCGATCGTCAATTTTATAAACGCATCAGTCAATGCCATTATCAGCGGCCATGACAGTTGCCTCGCCATCAAGACAACCTTTGAGGTAGCAACGGACAATGCCGATGTTCAGGCCGTTTTAAAAGCCGATAGCGACTTTACACACTATTTATTGTCAGAGATGATAAATGAAGCAATAGCACTGGGGGAAATACCTGGCGGGAATGACCCGGAAATGCTTGCAGATTTTATGGTAAGTGCTTTTACCGGCTGGCACGAAGCGTTTATACTGCACCGTAACCCTGCAAGGATCAAGAGAATGGCAAAGTTTTTAATTGAAAAAGTCACTACGTGAAATTTTTATCAATTCGCCGTCTTGCCCGGTGCATAAGCAAATCATGAAACAAAAGCCCATGCGGGCAGGTCAAAATAAAATAGTATGGAATCATCAGATTTTAAAAAGATAATAGAGCGGTCTTTGGAGATACGCAAAAAATACCATGCACTGGAACTGACACACCATGGCAGTAAATGGACGGTAGAAGAAGACGCCCTGGCTTTCTTAACTGACGCAGGTTTAATAGGACGAAATGTAATGTCTCAACAACAGCGATGGCCAAAAGCAAATACAGATACTGAACTGGAACACAAATTAGGTGAATCAATTTGGTGGCTGATTGTATTGGCTGACAGGATGGAAATTGATCTTGAAGAGGCAATAGAAAAATTTCTTAGCAAAACAGAACAATTAATGAACATGTAAAGGTATGATATTTAAATTGTAAATGATAAAAAAAGGCGCCTTTTCAGCGCCTTTCAGTAAACCCAATGGTACAAGATCCGAACCAATGAATTAGTGATTTGAAGCTTTTCTGTGACTTGCTTATTTAGGTGTTGTTTGTTATAAATGCGGCCGTTCAGAGGAAAAATGCTGCTTCAATGCCTAAGTATTTTACCGGTTTAAGTGACTCATGAACTTTTCCGGATAACGCGTGCCCGAAACAATGCCGGAAGGCATAATCGTTTCAATGTCTTTCAAGTCTTCCGCACTGAGCCTGATATTTGCAGATGATATGTTTTCTTCCAGATGTTTTATGCGTTTGGAGCCCGGGATCGTTATGATATCTTCCCCCTGGGCCAGCACCCAGGCGATAGCTAACTGGGCCGGTGTACAGCCTTTTTCAGCGGCCAGCGCTTTTACCTTTTCAACCAGCCCGAGATTCTTATAAAAGTTTTCGCCCTGGAAGCGCGGCATGCCTGCGCGGTTGTCTTTGATATCCCCGGGCGTTTTAAACGCACCGCTTAAAAAGCCTCTGCTCAACGGCGCATAAGCAACGAGGCCAATACCAAGCTCACGGATGGTTGGGAGTATTTCCGCTTCAATATCCCGGGTCCATAATGAATACTCTATTTGCAATGCAGTGACCGGATGTACGGCAGCAGCCTTACGGACTGTTTCGGCGGATGCTTCAGAAAGACCCACATAACGGATCACACCTTTTTCTACAAGATCTGCCAATGCACCGATGGTTTCTTCGACCGGAACATTCGGATCGACCCGTGCAGGTGTATAAAGGTCAATATAATCTGTTTTGAGTAACTGCAGGCTATGCATCACTGCATTGCGCAGGTAATCCGGATGTCCGTTCACGGGGCCGCTTGCCATAGATCCATTCGGGCCCGGAGCCACCATCTGACCAGTCTTCACCGAAAGAAAGGCTTTATCGCGTTTGCCCTTAATGCCTTGTGCAATCAGCTCTTCATTATGCCCCATGCGGTAATAATCGGCGGTGTCTAAAAAATTATGCCCGAGTTCAAGCGCCCTTTCAATGGTCGCGATAGAATCTTTATCGTCGGACCGTCCGTAGGCTCCTGACATCCCCATACAGCCTAAACCTATTGCTGATACCAGCGGGCCGTTCTTTCCAAGTTGTCTGTTGTTCATAGTTCTGAAATTTGTTTTCAGAACAAAGTTCCGGAGAACAGCCAAAAAGAGGCCGGACAAAACGTATTAGTTCCCTGACAAATCCTGGAAAAATTCGCCGATCGTTTTGCCGGTCACCTTTTTGAATAAACGGGAGAAATATTCCGGGTCGTTAAAGCCCAGTTCGTAAGCAAGCTCCTTGATCGAGGTGCTCTCTGCATAATAAAGGCGGCGTCTGGCTTCGAGGATTAACCGGTTGGTGATGAACTCTTTGGGTGAAAGCCCGGAATAGTACTTAACGATGTGATACAGGCTGTTGGTGTTGAGGGCAAGTTCTGCCGCGATATCTGTAATGGTCGGATGATCGGTCAGGTTGTTTTCTACAAAAATCTTGAAACCGATATATTTGGACAGTTTTCCGTCTGCCGGGGATTTATCAGCAATAAAATAAGCCGTGTTGATTTCTGTCAGCAGGCTGTTGAGATGCGCCAGGATCAATTCGGAGTTCGTGTCCATGGAGCTTAATAATCCCAGCAGTAGTTCAAATATGGCTTTTAATCTTATTGCGGCCGAAGGTGTGAACCTTATTTTTTGCATATTTAAAGGATTGATGAGAAATGGAAACTGTTTAGGTAAAAGCGAAAGGCAGTGCTCATCAAATCCGATCTTAAAATAGTCGGTACCATGATTATGATTGGTGGCCGGCAGCTTGTGCACCTGATGCGGCAGCACGAAAAGGAGTTCATTCCCGCCGATATCGAATTGCTCCAGGTCCACACCATGCCGGGTGCTGCCCTCCAGCATAAAAAGGAAAAAGTAGTATGGTTTACGCTGCATTAAGTTATAGTCCCCGGCGATGCCGGATGAAAGATGACCAAAACCAGGGGAAACGATACGGATAGGCAGTTTTTCGTTCTGCCTGAAATGATCCGGGAACTGGTCCTTGTTTTTCATTATATAAAGATAACGAAAGGCCGGGTATTCAGCTTATTCATATCATCGTAGTTTATACAATCAGTAAATTTCCGATCTCAGTGTGAGATTAAGTTTATTGAACATCTTGACCCAGCTTTGATAAGCGCCTGTTTTCCTGGCTTCTTCTTCAGAAACAGTTTGGTGAATCGTCGCTTTAGTTTGGCCACCAATCGGTTCAAAGGTAACTGTTGTCAGAATTTCCGCAGGCCAGTTTTCAGACTTACCGGCTTCAAGTGAACTTGCGGTACGCCCATTTTCATCTGAAAGTACCATTGTAAAAACAAGCTTTTCAGGTGGCAGCACATCCAGGTAAGTACCGATGATCCAGCATTCGCCGTGTACAGGATCATGGATGCAGGAATGGAAACGGCCACCTGGTGTAACATCAATCGCCTTGAAGTCTATGGTACAGCCGTCAGGCGCATACCAGTGTTTTAGCTGTTCGGGGTCAGTCCACGCCCGGAAGACCACCGCTGGCGGCGCGTCAAACAGGTGGGTAATCAACAACTCTTTTTTGTCTGATTTCATATCTGTTATTTTTTGGTATTTGCAAGAAATTTGTCCAGTTTTTCAAAGCGTTGATTCCACATTTTGCGGGATGCCTGAACCCAATCAACCACTTCATCCAGCTTGTCTAGTCGTGCTTCGCAAAACTGCTCCCGGCCTTTTTGGGTGAGAATAACCATACCGCACTCGTTTAACACTTTTAGGTGCTTGGCAATCCCCTGGCGGGTAATGCCAGAATCCTCAACGATCTGACCAATGTTCAACGGTCCCCTTAACAGTTTTTGAATGATCATTCTTCTGGTAGGGTCTGCAATGGCTTGAAATACATCTCTTCTTTCGATCATAATACAACCAAATGGTTGTCAAATATAAATACAACCATTTGGTTGTGCAAGTTTTTTTGATAATTCTTTAACTTTTATTCTAGGTAAGACAGAATATGGTGATTTTACGAGTTTAATTATATCTTTCCTGTGAATCTCTTCTCCATAGCAGACTCTGGTTTATTATCCACAAAAAAAGTTGCTTGACATCATGTCGTTACTCAAACCGGAAATTCCCTGTAAATCGATGGGTTTGCATTCAAAACCGGAGCAGGTATTACTTACAGCAATAAAAAATCCTTCAATGTCATTGACTTTGAAGGATTTTTTATTTCCTTGTGAACCTTATGGTACAAAGCCCAAACCATTTGCTCAATTTTTGAAGGATTGAGTGAATTGGTATGCCGACTTATTTCCCTTTCAGCCTGTCAGCTAAAAGTTTCATATAGAATCCGCCAACTACACTTCTTGCTTTAAAGTTATCACGTATACCTGTATTGGAATCATAGAAATCGTTCAGGGGGACGCGTGATTCCGTTTCGATAGCGTGCCTGTAAACCGGTTTTACCAGTGCTTCAAACTCATCCTGTGTAGGGGCAAAAGTCGCGGTCCACAGGATCCAGTCATTTTTAGTGTAAGCCTTTCTGCTGTCCAGTGGTATACCAAATTTATTCTGTTTTTTCAGGTAATAACTGATCTCTGTGTCATAGATCTTCTGGGGGAACAAGTTTAGATTCAAAACTTTATCCCAAACCAGATTGTATTTCTGACTCCAGGTGTTCTTGTCATCAAAAGTCAGCGCATAATGGTCGCCCGCGTCAGCCATCTCTATCCACTTAGGTACCATACTTTCAGCAGTAGCCCTGTATTTCCTGGCGATTTCAGTATAGCCTAAGGTCTCTGCCATTTGCGCATAGCAAGCAATCCCTACAATGGCCTTTACAGACAAGTTTGCATTTCTTGCCAGGTGACCGGCAAAATCATCCGTACATAACTGTGTTTTAGGATCCAGCCCCTCCTTTGCCAGGTAATCTGCCCAGGTAGTCAGGGTATTCCAATGTTTTTTTGCGTAGTTTGCATTTCCCTGAGCTTTAGCAATCGCCGCTGTAAGGATGATCATGTTGCCTGATTCCTCTACCGGCATTGGCTCCCCGTAAGTCTGGCCATTAGCCAGGGGATATGTACCTAAATCGTGCGCGGCCCATGGGTGCGGATATTTGCCGCTTTCACTGAAATGAAAAATGCCGTTCAACATGCCTTGCATCAAAGCCGGGTTGTAGATAAGATAGAGCGGCGCAGAAGGATAAGTTACGTCTACAGTGTTGATGAAACCTCCACTGTTGTTTTCCTTAGACAACCATAAGATCTCCCCCTCAGGGCTTTTTACCAGGGTATGTGCCGCAATACTCTGACGATAGCTGAGTAAGCACAAGTGTGCATATTCCTTGCCGCCGGACTTCAGTGCATCTGCATATACAGATTTATTGAAGGCCTCACATTTTTGCATCACCTCCTTGTACTGATTAGCGGCGTCGGTTAGCTGCCCTTCAATAGTTTGCTTACCGGAAGTATTCCACCAGGGCCTCAGATCCGTTTTAAAATACTGAATTGAATAAACCTCGTCATAGCCCAGCTCAACAAAGCGCTCCACTGGTCGTGGGCCAACAGTTCCAAAAGGGATAACTGTATTGAGGGCAAGGGATTTACCGCGGGAGGCGGTAGAAACCGAAGCACCGTTTCTGAATGCATCAGCAGCGGCGCTGCCCTTAGTGATAAACTGTACTGCGCCGCTGGATTTAGGCGCAGCCACATAGAAATATCCCCAATCGATCCGCATATCATCAGCTGCCTTTTGCAGAATTGGTTGTTCTGCCGTGCCCGTTTTGAGGATCGACAACTCAGGTGTTGAGTATTTTTTTGCAGTTACTTCCTGTGAAGGCCTGTATACCGCAATGTTTGACGAAGCGCTCAGAAAAACTTTCACTGAGTGAGTTTTTTTGTCGCTGGCCTGTACAGTGTACGTGATGTAGGAAACCGGGCGGGCGAGTAACCCCAAATCATTCATGAGCAGAGGCGATGTAAAGGTCAGTTTCAGATCTACCTTACCGCAAGTAAAATCATAGATCGTTTGTGTTGCGGTTACTTCTACATTTTTCTGTTGTGCCGCCTGAATCTTCGCTCCATTGTCTTTCTGTTTGTCGGCCAAACCAAAATCCAGGTAACTACCACCAACAGTATTTGCAAGGCGAATAGCGATCACGTTCTGACCTGCCTTCAGGTCATTCTTGTTGATAGGGTAATACTGGAATGTATTGGTCCAGCCTTCTTTTTCATATACTTTTTTGCCGTTCAGATACAGTTCGATGTTGTCATCATGGTTTATTTTTAAGAACAGCTCATTGATACTGGCCGGATTGGTAATATTAAAAATTCTTCTTACCCAGATGTCTTTAGATTTCCAAAGCGTCTTTACCTGCCCGGCGTTATCGCCTATAGGAGCAGAACCCGATTTCCAGTCGCCGGCAGCATACGTGCCAGCCACCCAGTCTCCCTGGGGAGATGTCTCCGTGTACTTTACAGTAAAAGGGTCCTCGTCGGATGTACCAAGTATCGTTTTATAATTTGCCTCTTCCTTACCAAGGAAGCGGTAGATATTACCGTCTACATTAATGAGGCCAAGGAGTGAGTGATTAGCACCGGTCCAGTGGGTGGTAGTGGATGCATTGAGCTCGTCAGTATTTGACCAGATGCTGAAATTAGGATTGTGTGTGATTAGCGGATAAGAGGGAGCTTTCCTGTCCTGAGCCCGACTTTGGACGAATGCGAAAAAGCAAGCCAGCAAGCTCAGAACCTTTAAATTGTTTAATCTGTTCATATTTGTGTGTGTAGTTACTGTGTTATTTTAATCCTGGTTATTCGGATGGTAAAATTAAGTGGTTGAAATTTATCGGAACTGAGTTTTTGTATCAAGCTTTAGCATATCTGTCTCAATCTTTCTAAATAGGGAGGATATACAGGCCAATGCATTCAGGCCAGGTCTTTTCACCTGTTTCCTGTTTTATCCATTTAATCAGGGGTGTTTTCCCTGATGGCGAATAAGATTCATTTCAGGTTGCAAAGAGTCCATATCATCAATACCTGTTACTTGTAAGTAATATCTGCGGGTTATTACAAACTCCGTGCAGCCTGGCACAGCGAGATCCGGGCACCTCTTGACTTACGACTTTCAAAGATAAGCAGTTGCATATTAGTTTAGTATTATCAATCAGTCGCTTTTGAAGAAGTTCATACTGCAAGCTATTCTATGTTTATGCAGATAATATCTTCATTCTGATTTCAGCCATGTTGTCTGCATCCTTTGTTAAATTTTGTTAATGCAGTTTTGTCCGGCGAGTATTTTGGTAACTTTGAGCATTAATCAAATAAGCCGTTTCATGAGAAATATACTCACCCTGCTATTGCTGTTCGTGTTCACTGCTGGCTTTGCACAAAACAAAAATGGTTATTCAATTTCCGGACAACTTAAAGGCGCCGGGAATGTCAAAGTTTATTTGCGTGACATCTCATTTTATAAAGCCGAGCATTCAAAAGACTCGGTATTAGCTGATAAAGATGGAAAATTTGCTTTCAAGGGAGTAGTCGACGAACCTTCCTATTATGATATACAGGTAAAGGACAAGCCTGGCAGCCTTGGTTTAATATTGGAAAACGCCAAAATAAGCATAATTGGCAATGCTGACAGTATCTGGCTGGCAACATTAACCGGATCGAAAGAAAACGAGGTGAATAAGTTGGCCGCAACGTTTGTTGCCGATACCACTTTTAAAAAAATGTTCAGTAACGTTGAACAGGCAATAGAGCAGGCCAGGCAAAAAAATGATTTGGGCGCCCTAACGTCAGCGCTGGCTCAAAAAGAAAAAGCTATAAACTCCGACGTTATGCGTATAAAAAAGTTTATTGCCCGATATCCTGCCACTGTATCGGGAACAAACATGATAAGCTTACTCATTATGTATAATAAGATCGATGACGCCGACAGTTTATTACAGCTCGTTGAAAAATATGGATCAAATGGACAGACAGATTTTTTCAGGAGTGAAATAAGCAAACTTAAAGACCTGGCGTCAGGCAAGATTGCACCCGAATTCAGTCAGGCAGATACTTCCGGGAAGCAGATCGCCTTGTCATCCTATAAAGGGCGTTATGTTTTAATAGATTTTTGGGCAAGCTGGTGTGGCCAATGCCGGGAGCAAAGCCCAAAGTTGCGTGAATTGAATGAAAAATTCAAAAGCAATAAATTTACGATCATTTCAGTGTCCTTAGATAAAGATGCACTTAACTGGAAAAAAGCTATTCTGTCTGACAAAATGGATTGGGTACACACAAGTGATTT
The DNA here is from genome assembly GCA_015654985.1 of Sphingobacteriales bacterium. Lineage (GTDB taxonomy): Bacteria > Bacteroidota > Bacteroidia > Sphingobacteriales > Sphingobacteriaceae > Arcticibacter. The sequence goes on from JAATFW010000344.1 coordinate 34,392, forward strand.
GAAAGGATGGGATAATGACGCGGCAAAGAAATATGCGGTAGACTATATACCACAAAACTATCTCATTTCCCCTGATGGTGTAATAATCGCAGCGAACCTTAACGAATTTCAGTTGGCTGAAAAGTTAAACGAATTGTTGCGTTAATTTTGATATGATCAATTGATCAGGATCATTTTCTTCACGGATATCTGTATCGGTTTCTCCATCAGCCGGTTCATAACCTTAACTGCCCAATCTCGGCGAATCGGAGCAACTTACTGAAAAATATTTCGGCCAAAAAAACTATTGCACAAAAAAGAAAAAACAATTACATATGTAATGTATTGCAGGTTATTTTTAAAGTGGTTTTAATCCCCTTATTACCTGCTTTGCAGTTCTTATAAGCTAATAATTTGACTTACCATACCTGAATGTTTATTTAGCGAACGGTAATTACCGGGTAGATGTGCATGTAAGCAAGATGAGGTATGAGGCAAAGGGTAAGGAGCTGTATATAGAGTTAAAGCGAGATAAAACTGTTATTTTTGTTACACACCGATTAAGCACGGTAAAAAATGCTGATCAAATTGTTGTGCTTTCAAACGGTGTAATAGTTGAAATCGGCAACCATGAAGAATTGGCCGAAAAACGAGGTATATATCCTTAATAAAAGAACAATTATCACTAAATTAATTATATGAAAGTTTCCTTAACTGAAAAGATACTGAACTACGCTTCAGTTATTATTCTTCTGATTGCGATTGTCGGTGTCATTCTGCACGTTATTCCCGATTTAATAGAAATACTTGTTATAGCCGGATTAGCAATGTCTACCATCAGTAAATCAATGACCATAAGAAGGCTAAAAGCATTCATACAACAATGAAAGTGAAATATCTTTTATTGGGCAGTATTATTGTAATGATAATGCTATTATCCTACTTTTACTTCAAGCCGACTACCGTAAAATCAGCCGATGTAGAAAGAATATTTTCCAGACTGAATACCGTAGCGCTATCTGATTCAAATTATTCCTTTTTAAAACCAATCGGCGACAGGTCTAAAATAATTGCTATTGGTGAATCAACGCATGGCAGTAAGGAGTTTAATCAAATTCGCCTCATATTCTTTAAATTTTTGGTTGAGAAATGTGGCTATAGCTTATTCTTTGTAGAGGCGGAGTTTACATCGATTTTACCACTGAATAAATATATAAGAACCGGTGAGGGTGACCCCGAGCAACTTATTAGTTTAACCCGCTCTTGGGTATGGAACAATTATGAATTGCTGGATATCGTACAATGGATGAGGACCTACAATAAGGCAAACCCTCAGCGCACATCATTGGAGCTTTTTGGCGTAGATATGCGGAATACATGGTCGTTATTATTTCAAATAAAAGGTTTCTTTAGTCATCATGAAACGACAAATAAATCTACGATATTAAAGGTAATCCATGAAATGTACCAACTAAAAACTTCCAGTGAGGAATATAACAACAAACTTAAAACACTAGCAGCGCTCATACATCAGGACATTAAACAGGCTGATCAAACCTTAAAATTATCCTCAAGGGACTTAATTTATTTTTATGAGATAATAGTAAAAGAACAGCTTGAACTTTCAGATGCAAGATCTGTCGATCAAAAGATCCGCCTGCGCGACAAGTTTATGGCTGATAATATTCTCTGGCTTGCAGGGTCAAACCAGAAAGGCCTATTTGGAGCACATAATGTGCATATTGACAAATATGGAAATGTGACAGCTCTTTCGTTGGTTAAGAAAAACTATACAGGCAGCTATCTTCGTAAAGCACTAGGAGAAAGGTATTTTGCAATATACTCGGATTTTTCACACGGATATACTCGTGCAACGAACGCCAATACTTCGGCAGTCACCGATTTCAAAATTCAGATAAACCGAAATATGATCTCTTACTACCTTAATGAGAAGAAAAAGGCTGCTTTTTTCTTGAATATTCGACAACTAAGCCCTGACGATAGACAAATTCTCAATCGATCTTATCTTTTCAACAATCTGGGATCAACATACATGACAGAACGGAATAATACCAGAACGTTCAATTTGGTGAAGCAATATGACGGTTATATATATATTCCTGTAATTTCTGCGTCTAAAAAAGCCAAATCAAGAGATTTATTTTGAGTTTACGATGACGGTTTTAAATGACATTGCGAAGAAAGATGGATTTTCGAAAAATTGTTAAGGGTTCCTTTTTATTGCTTTTCTTGAGTTACCGTTCTATTTTTGCGATTCAGAAGCTTTCGGGTTCGAAGCAGCTTACCAGTCTTATCTCATACAGCGAATCGGGTGGCATTATTGCATATATTGGGGAGTAATTACGATAGCACATCTGTTTTTAATTAATTCATTGATAGCGTTAGTAAATATATTTATTTAAACATTCGTCTGCCACTTTAAATTTTTCCGTTACACTGCTTTGCGAGACAAATCAATGTCGTTATCTTAGTGAAAAATTAACCATGAACCCTGAACAACCGGCCCCTTTTCACACCTGCAATTCTGTTACGGAAGGCACGGATTATCAAATTCCGAAAGCTAAAACAGGCAGATCACTGATAAGAATCAGAAATATAGCAATAGCCCTGGTAATTGCCTTTCAATCCCCTCTGTCTTTTGCTCAGGATTTCCAGAAAAGGTTTGAGGAATTTAGTGCGGCCAAAGATACGGCCGGTCAGAGAACCGTTCTCATGGAGTGGGAAAAGAAAGATCCCCGGAATCCCGAGTTATACGTAGCCGGGTTTAACTTTTTTGTACAAAAAAGTATGCAGGAATTTATTAGCCTTCAGAAGACACGTCAGGGGCAAGATGGCCTACAACTCCTTGATTCTACAGGTAAAACAGCGGGATATCTTAACAGTAATGTAGGGTTTGATGCATATAGTCTGAAAAGAGGTATTGATTATATCAATCAGGGTATCACAGTTTTTCCTGATCGTCTTGATATGCGGTTTGGAAAAGTATACATTCTCGGTCAAAGCGGAAACTACTATGATTTTACCAGGGAAATAATAAGAGTGGTTGAACAATCCGGCATAAATAAGAATGCATGGCAGTGGACAGGAAATAAGCCGGTAGAGCATCCCCGGGAGTTTATGCTTAGCACTGTCCAGAAATATGTGGTGCAGCTTTACAATACGCAGAACGATTCCCTGTTCAGCAATATGGTCGAAATTGCCGCGGCTGTATTAAAGCTTTACCCTGATCATGTGGAAAGCCTGTCCAACCTATCGGTCGTTTACTTAATAAGAGAGGAGAATCAGAAAGCGCTTGCCATATTGTTAAGGGCGGAAAAGACAGCTCCAAACGATTCCGTTATATTGAATAATATTGCTGAAACATATAAACGCCTGGGCAATTATCCAAATGCCATTAAATACTACGAACTGGTATTAAATCGTGGAGATGAAGAAGCAAAGACAGTTGCAAGAGCTCAGATTGAGACATTAAAAAAGAAGCAGGAGGCATTACAGCGGAGAGCTCCCCGATGATATCTGGCACACTAAAGAGCGCAGGACTGACACCTCTAAGAAGATCACTACGGTAAGCGGCGAAACGTTTTTGCCGCAGATCGAATTCCAGGTAAAAAGCATGCATTTTGCCAAGTAATCCACCCAGAATAGCATTCACCATTTCGGTAGCAATAGGTTCATAGGCTTGGGTAACTTCGGCCTTGTCTGCATTTACGCCAACTTTTACGCCTTTGCTCATTTCAGTGGGATAAACGCCAGGTTGAATGGTAACATTGTCGATATTAAATTGCTTCAATTCATCTTGAATAGATTCCGTAATAGCTTCCGCAGCAAATTTTTAAGAAAGGTATGCTCCCATAAACGGAAGTTAATGACAATATTCTAGCAGTAAATAAATCAAAATTTGTTTATCGTCTTAGCCGTAAAGGAATTGATTTATTATCCGTTCTAATTGAAGTTATACTTTGGTCTGCCAAATATGACGAACATACGGTTATTGCTGCAAATTTCGTCAAATCTGCTACGCAGGAGAGAACCAAAG
>JAATFW010000209.1 GCA_015654985.1 Sphingobacteriales bacterium
ACAAATAAAGCCCAGAACCCGTATATTACGGAAGGGATTCCGGCCATCAGGTCAACAGATGTACGCAGAGCGGAAGACAGCCATCCCTTGGGATAATATTCTCCCAGGAATAAACTTACCCCCAGTGAAAATGGAATGGAAATGAGCAGGGCCAGAAACGAGGTAATGAGTGTGCCTGTAAGAAAGGGGAGGGTTCCATAAATATTCTTTACCGGGTCCCAGGTGCTTCCTGTAAAGAAACCAAAGCCCGTAGCTCTTATCGAAGGGAGAGATGCAATAACCAGGGTGATAAAGATCCCCGTTACAATGGTGAGGATCAATGCAGATGCAGAGGAAAGGCCCGTTCTGAAATTCCGTTCCTGCTGCCTGATCTTGTCGAGGCTCTCCAGGGGCAGGAGAATTTTCGTTTCATCATCCCACAGAGTGCCCGAAAGCTCCCTGAAGCCGCCGGCATTCCTCCTTTTTTTAACTTTTTCTTTTTCCATCAGAACTTATTTTTGTCTGTAGCCCTTTGCTTAAATGCAGGGGTGGTATCACTCAATTATTTATAAGCCCGGCAACCGGCTGCCCGTCGTAGGTAGCCGATTTTAAAATTTTCTCTGTAACTTTCAATGCCTGCCCATGCAGGGGCGCATAATGCAGGGGCTCATTAAATCGCTGGCCTTCGTGGGTACACCACCATAATAGCCGGAGTAGTTCATTCGCATTTTCCTTGCTTCTGCCTTTATATTTTTGCTCTTTATAGATCAGCGCCCACGAAAAGCTCGATACCGGGTATCCATCAGGTGCCGGGGTTTGAGTAATAGAAGCTTTGGCATCGGCAGGCAGTTCTATATCTGCTGCTGCTGCAATCGAACCGATCGTTGGTGCAATATACTTTCCCGAGAGGTTTTTGATCCGGGCAACGCCCATTTTATTCTCCAGCGCATAGGAGAGTTCGATATATCCGATACTTCCCGGCGAATTCTTGATCAGTCCCGCTACCCCTTCATTCCCCTTTCCCCCGAGTCCTGCAGGCCAGTTTACTGCCGTTCCTTTTCCCGCCTTTTCTTTCCATTCCCTGCTGACCTTGGTGAGATAATCAGTAAATATGAAGGAGGTGCCGCTTCCGTCAGAGCGATGGGCTACGGTGATCATCAGGTCGGGCAGAGAAGCTCCGGGATTATCCTTTCTGAGAGAAGGGTCATTCCAGTTTTTAATCTTACCTAAGAAGATGTCTGCCAGAACTTCTCCCGAGAAATTTAGGGTGTCTGTTATTCCCGGAATGTTATAGCTGATTACCGTAGCACCGATACATACAGGAATATGTAATACAGGCACCTTAAGGTTTTTTTCCTGTTCCGGGTTAACCGGGGCATCGGAAGCCCCAAAATCAATCGTTTTGTTCGTTAACTGCAGAACACCCCCTCCTGAACCAATCGACTGGTAATTGATCTGAACGCCATACTGGTCGTGATACTTTGAAAACATGGTTGAAAAAAGAGGATATACAAAACTGCTCCCCGCACCAATCAAACCGGTGCTTTTATCTTTGTTCAGAGACCCGCCGCATGAATTAAATAACAGGGAAAGCGATATAAGTATAAAACATGCAGCGTTTAAACAGTCACCCTTTTGCAGTTTCATCATCATCGTGCTTATCTGGTTGTAATTCGGATGCGTTCAATTGCTCTCCGAGCGATTTTTTATCTTTTGCGTTTCTTCTTAAAAAAACGATCAGCAGCACGATCAAAACAAGCAGAACAAGCAGGATCAAAGAATAATTTAAGCTCATAATATCCCTTTTAAACAAAAGTCTTTCCAGTATACTGCAGAACTTTACAAGTGAAACGAAATAATGCGGGGCATGTTTTTCAGGCTATATTATGTTTATGTTAAGTTTTTAATGGCAGGTATAACTTAGCTTCTTTTCCTTTTCATGCCTTTATATTTGCAGCAAGATTGATATATATGTATTGGTACGAAGATGAGATCAAGCGTCTGGAAAAAGAAAGGAAGCTGCTGGATTATAAACCCGCTACTCTTTTTTATGGAAGTTCTTCTATTCGCCTGTGGGACACCATGTTAAGTGATTTTAAAGTATTCCTTCCGGTAAATCTTGGCTTTGGCGGTTCTACCCTGGCGGCCTGTACATGGTTTTTCGACCGCACGGTTGCACCGTATGAAGCGGAAAGAATTGTGATCTATGCGGGAGATAATGACCTTGGCGACGGAAGGCATCCCGAGGAGATCTTTATCTTTTTTCAGCACCTGGCCACCAGAATTGACCAGCACTTTGGGACCATACCCTGCTATTTTATTTCAATAAAACCCAGTTTTTCCCGATGGAACATTATTGAGAGCCTTAAATACACCAATAATCTTATACAAAATGAAATCATCCGCCGGGATGCAAACTGGGAATTTATTGATATCCTTCATCCCATGCTTGATGCCAATGGCTATCCGCAGAAGAAGTATTTTGAAACTGACGGCCTTCACTTAAGCAAACAGGGATATACCTTGTGGAAACATGAAATTACAGCAAAACTTTTAAAAAACGTTCATACAGGGTTAACGTTGAGATAATGTCTCTGCTTCATCTTTAAGAAGATTAGAATGAAAAGAGAATACGTGCAATGGTTCAGTCCCGCTCTCCGGAAAAATATGGAACTTCTGGTATTTGGGCACAGCGGTGCTTCTGTTTTGTTTTTTCCAACCCGTAAGGGCCGTTTTTATGAGTATGAAGATCGCGGCATTATCGGCGCCCTCGGCGCAAAAATAGAGAATGGGCATTTAAAAGTTTTCTGCGTAGACAGTGTCGACGGCGAGAGTTATTATAATAGCAATTGTCATCCTTACCACAAAATGCTGCGCTATCTTCAGTATGAGCGTTATATTATGGACGAAGTTATACCATTCATCCAATGGGGAAACCATGGTTCCTATATGATTTCCGCCGGTTGCAGTATGGGAGCTTATCACGCTGTAAATATAGCCCTGCGCCATCCCGATGTATTTAACAAAACGATCGGCATGAGCGGGCGGTACGACCTCACCCGGCAGATGGATCATTACCCTGACCTGCTGAATGGTTACTGGGATGAAAATGTTTATTTCAATATGCCGGCACAGTATATTCCTAATCTAACTGATCCGGTTCTTCTGGAGAAGATCAGGAAACAGGAAATAATATTTGCCGCGGGCAGGGAGGATATTTTCTTCCAGAGCAATGAGTACCTGAATGATCAATTGTGGAAAAAAGGAATTAAAAGTACATTATACGCCTGGGATCATGAAGCACATAGTGCCCGTTACTGGAGGAAGATGGTTAGCTGTTATTTATGACGATGACAGCCATCCAGCATCCGGAATACCCTATGCTTCTATTAGCCGGATATAACTTTTATAAAGAGTGAATTTATTATCGGCAGAAATAATCGCCAGATCTTCCGCTTTAGCGGTAGCTACAATCAGCCTGTCAAAAGGATCACGGTGGTCTTCCATCATAGGAATCGTGTCATAATTGATTAAATGCTCATGCGTTAGTGGGATAAATCTAAAATCATCTTGTTCAGCTACGGTTATAATATCACGAATTTGAACTTCGAAGCCGGGTAGCTTTCCGATCTTCTGTTTTATTGCAATTTCATACAAACTTATATCGCTGATAAAAACCTGGTTTTTGCTGTCGGACAGTATACTGAATACATCTCTGTTGAGCCGGGGATGATTCAGTTGATACCAAATTAAAATCTGAGTGTCAATAAGTATTCTCATTACATATAGTCTTTCAAATCATCCAAAGGGGAGTTAAAATCATCCGGAATAGATAATTCCTTTCCTTTGAGATGCCGAAGCCGCAGTAATCCTCCAGGCTGGCGTCCTCTCTTAGATCCTGGCTTGGGCCCGTTAAGAAAAGTGACCAAAACTTCCGCTCTTTCTATATCCGGCACTGGCTCGAGAAACCGGAGCGCGCCATTCTCATATACCCCTTTAACTACTGTATACATAGCACTTGTTATTTGCCTGATACAAATATACAGGAAGTTTTTGTGAAGCTGTATGCAGACCGGATAAAAACGGCGTCAGGATTTGACAGAATTTATATGACTCCTTAGGGTAGCGCTAAACTACCGGATCAAGGGAGAAGCGGCGGGCAGGGCAGCTTAAAAAATAGTAAAGAATGAGAAGCCCTGACCCTGCTATTTCAGTATACTGTCGGGTAAAAACCGGAACGATGCATGTATTTCATAATTTAATCGTTCTCTTTTAATACTAAATTAAAGATGAACCGTTAAATTAGCAGGAAAGTATTAATAAACACAAAACAATGAGATACATACCTTCTGCAATAGGCAGCCAAAGAAACAACTTGTACAGCAAAATCCTTTTCTTCTTCTTCGTTATTGCAGCTTTTTCTGCCCGGGCACAGGATACTACGTTAACTCAGTATACCGGAAAATATGTTTTTCCTGAAGGAAGCAGCCCGGCGGATGCCCAGGTAACCTTTGACGGAAATAACCTCACCATCACGGCCTCTCTGGGAACTGCCAATCTTAAGCACCTGAGCGGCGATTCATTTTCAATTCCCCAATATAACGGTACTGTTGATTTTTTAAGAGACAGCACGCAGAAAGTAACCGGAATAAAAGTGCAGATCAGTGTGGCCGACATTGACGTGGAAGGTAAAAGGGTTTTAGATGCTGCCGCAGAAGATAAAAAAGATAAACAAAAGAAGGTTAACAAAGTTTCTGTATCATTTGGCCGTAAGCAGAATCCTGCAACAGGACTTTCTGCAGCATCTGAGTTAGCAGCAGATCTCCGCTTTAGATTGCCGGAACTCCCTCCAAGTCGGGGATAAAATTACAAAACAGCCGCCTTCCAGAAAACACGGATATTATTAGTGTTTACTTTACTCTTAGCTATAAATAAGTCATAACTATTCTGAACTTTAAGCCAGAATTCAGGAGTGGTATGCGGAAACGCTGTTGCCAGCTTAATAGCCATTTGAGGTGTTACACTTTGTTTCCCGTTTATTATCGCAGAAAGTGTTTTCCTCGTAGTGTTGAGACCAGTTGCAATTTCTTCAATATTCATCTTTTTTCCCGTCTCTTCAGCTATTCCTTCAATCGTTTCCCGGATAAGTTCTCCGGGATGGGCTGGGTTAAACATTGCCATGTTTTTAATTTTATTAATGATAATACAAATGTAACGTATCACGTTGCAAATTATTTAATTCCCCGAGAGCGAAAATGAATTTTAATGCAGCCCCTTGATCTTCAGAATATCAGAAGCAAAACGTTCTGTTTCCCTTTCAACCCCGGCAACATCTTTTGAGCGCAGCCCCGATCCGATTACATGGTTTCCTGCATCGGGGATAGCTGCCTTTCGTTTTAAACTATCAGACGTTCCAAGCTGATCAAACATTTTCAGCATGGCCTCTACTTTTACCACCGGGTCCTGATGTTCCGCATCTTTATAATAGTACAGAAGAAGCACGGGCTGTTTTACTTTTTTAAAGGTGGAAGGGATCATGGTGTTTTCAATCAGTTCCTGCAGTTGTACTGCCGCTTCCAGCCTGTAATAAGGGTACCAGAATTTTGAATACTCAGGTGTATGCGTTTTTGCTTTTATGTAATTACTGCCTGTCAGCCGGCGGGCAAGCTGAAGCCCCCAGGGGTTGTTGAGCATCCACGACTGATCGTTGTTGATCTCAATATTGGGAGAATAAAGGATCAGGCTGTTGATCTCAGGGAATTCTGCCGCTAATTTTAATGAAAGGGTGCTCCCGGTGGAAGTACTCATCAGGATCACCTTCTTCCCGAGCCTTCGGCCAATAGCATAGGCTTCTATCGCCGACTCCCAGAGCTTTTGCGCCGTGAGGTTCTGCATAGGCTCTTTTTCTTCCAGTCCATGTTCTGCGAGCCGCGGCAGGTATAAGTTACAATGATATTTCGCTGCGAACCTTTTGTGTACCGGGTTCCCTTCTTCATGACTTGCCCCAAAACCATGCAGATAAACAACGGCGTATTCCGTCATGGCTTTAGCGGAAGGATCTGCCCATATAATTTCGGCTTTATTGCCGGGCTTTACAGGCAGCCCGGCTTCGCGGGCGGCTATGTATTGTTCGAGGTGCCGCAGCCGGGGAACACCCGGAAGACGGGTAGTGTAAACCTGGCCCCGGGGGCGGGGGCCGGCCACATAAATAATCGGAAGCAATACAACGATTGCTGTCATGGTTTTAGCAAATGTTTTCAAGGCTGCTCCTTTTTTGTGAACAGGTCCGGGTAATCGGTAATGATCCCGTCAACGCCATCCCCGGTCAATTTATCAATATCCGGCGTAGTATTCACCGTCCAGGGAATGATCTTAATTTTCTGTTTGTGGCAATCTTCAACCGTTTCCCCGTTAACAAGTAAATAATATGGGCTGTATATGGATGGTTTAAAACTAAGTCTTTCAAGGTTTTTACCCAGCCCGTCCTGGTTTTCTACCAGCAGCGCGGTTTTGATCTTCGGGTAGTCCCTGTGTACTATTTCCAGCGTTCTGGGGTCAAAAGACTGGATGATCACCCTTTTTTGTATGCCCTTACTTAGAATGACGGGCATCAGCACCTTCATAAAGGCCTCCGGTGCGGGATGATAAATATTGTCCCCTTCCGGTGTTGTCTTGGTTTCTATGTTATAGTGTGGCGGCGGATAGTTTTTAGCGCCGGCATAGGCCTCCACGGAATCGATCAGGTCTTCAAGAAGGGGTTTGTTCACGACCATTTTTTGTTGCCGGGGGAATTTGGGATAAGGCCTGCTTCCCACATCGAACTTCCGGATCTCATCATAGTTGAGCCCGTAAATTTTAAAGCTTTTTGCTTCAGACTCAGAAACGGGCTGGCCATCCGGCTTTAAAACAAACTCAGCCGACATGTAAGGATCATGTGAGATTACTGCCTGCAGATCTTTGCTGATAGATATATCCATTTCAAGAGTAGTAACTCCCAGGTCCAGGGCTTTTTTCATCGCCGGGATGGTGTTCTCCGGCATTAAGCCCCTGCACCCACGGTGACCCTGGATGTCAAGGTTTTGCTGCGCAGATGTGTAATATGTTGTTCCCATTACCAGAGCAAACAGGCAAACGAAGTTTTTTGTGAGCATACTTTTATTTTGAATAACATTACTATTAAAATACTTACAACTTTTATATTGAACAGCATTTCCAATTAAAATCCAACCTTTAACTGCAGTCCGAACAAATTACGCTGCCCCCCTATAAAAGTAGGAAGGCCAATGGCATCGCCTGAATTTCCTGCATCAATGATATATTTCTCATCCAGGATGTTTTTCCCGAACAGCGACAGTTCATAGCGGTTCTTTCGCTGCATGACGTAGCCAATGGTGGCATTCAATATACCAAAACCTTTCTGGCTCAGGTCTTCGCGGTTAGTGTCTTCAAAATATACCTTTGATTTGTACGAATACGCAGGTCTCATGAATACGGTATTGTTCTTTCCGGCAGAGAAATTAAAATCGAGCCCCGTCGAAAAAGTATGCTTGGGAGTTAAGCGGAAGGTATTTCCTGCATATTCCTGGTCAACGCCATCAGAGTTTTTATCATTGAACTCAGCATTTATATACCCGTAGTTGGCAAAAATGCTGCTTGCTTTAAGAAAGCTATAGCGAAGTCCGGTTTCAACGCCAAAGCTGTGAGCCTTGCCTGCGTCGTCAGGAACTGCCCGTAAGGCACCGTCTACCATCTGCCAGTTGCTGGTCTGGAAATTATCCCAGTCGTAATAGTATGTGCTGAAGTCGTAATTTAATTTGCTGCCTGCCACAAT
>JAATFW010000158.1 GCA_015654985.1 Sphingobacteriales bacterium
CATAGCAATATCATCAGAATCAAGTATTGCAAAAAAAGCTCCTTTAGCCTCCTGTACACCTCTCCATCTTGTAAAATAAAGACCCCTGTTTGTTTCATTGTTCAATACTCTTATCCTGGGGTCGGTATATTTTTTAAGAATGTCTTCGCTGTTATCCGTAGATCCGTCATTGATAATAAGTAATTCGAAGTCGCTGAATGTTTGTGAAAGAATGCTTTCAATGGCCTCAGATAAATAGGAAGCTGTATTATAAACAGCCATGAAGACAGTTATAGTAGGGTTTTGTATCATATTCTTAACCACGAAGAAGGAGTTACCTCATTAGTATTGACTTCCGGATCGTTAAACCATTTTGCTGGTGCAATAACTTTCTTGTTTTTGTTATCGTTCAGCCATGCCGCCCACCAGCTAAAGCTGTTGTTTGCAATAATATTATGATTGCAATGGCTCATCAATTGCATATCCATATAACTATCGGACGGAAAATTGCCGGAGATGTATGTTGTTCCGGATATTTGCAGATTAGCCTGGCACCATTTTATATCATCAGAGAAAATATAAAACCGAATATCGCTGTAATGCTCTTGCATAAATGCCACTGCTTTTTGGTAATAATCTAATTTACATATTTCACCCAGGAGAGGGTCTTTCAAATAATCGCCCCTTCGAACATGTATTGAAACACTGTTGTTTCTATTGATATCGTCGAGAAGAGATTGGTTTCTGCTATGAAGGGGGTTTTTAAATATGAAATCTCTTTTTAATGTTTCAGCGACAGGATTTACATAATTCACGTTTTGCCAGTATCCCCAAAGCAAGCCGGGTTTATTGTTATATACTGAAGGATCAAAGAGGAAAGGGGATTTTTGCTGATAATAATGTATATTCTTTAGCCCAAGTAATCTTCTGATTTTCCGGATATGCCACTGACGGCATAATGGATCGTATAGCTTAACCGTAAAAGGTGAGACAGTATTATTTAGCTGTATATTGAAAACCTTCTCCAGTTCGAACCCATTATGGCGGGAATAACTCTGATATCCGTTTATATCTGCTTTTACTTTAGCCCCGTTTTGTTCAAGTGATTTATAAAAAGCATACTGGAACATTTGATTCCCTAATCCTCCCAAGAACCGAACGATTTTCATTATCTCCTCATTTATCTGATGATTCCGTTTTAACGTAACCAGGCATCTCTCCTGACAAAGATAGAATTGATATTAGTATCAGCATACAGAAGATACCCTTTTTGTTGCAGGAACGAAATGATTTCCTGGTTCTTTATGCCGTGACCGGAGTTTGAAAATGAAAGAGTCTCCGTACAGATGACAGTTGGGAAATTATTTTCGTAGTCAATTGATTTTAGGATTAATTCGTCAATTCCTTCAGCATCAAGGCTTAAGAACTCAGGGAATTTATTCGGGGAATATTCTTTCAGAACATTATCCAAAGTATCAACTACTATTTTACGTACCTCCTTAATATGAAAATCTCCTTCATTTGAGTACTTCCGGGCTTCCTCTTCCGAAAATGTATTCAGAGTTGGTGTAGAAATGATATAGAAGTCGGCTATATCTTTTTGCTGCCCAATGCCGATATTTAGATTTATATCCTTTTCACGGTGTATTTCAAATTCTTTATAAAGGGTCGGATCTGGCTCGATATTTATTCCCGTACAGCCTCTTTCATAAAATAATGCCGTATTGCTGAGAAAAAAAGGATGATGAGCCCCGATATCGAGATAGGAAATATGCATTATATTTAATTCTTTAAATATAAAATCGACAATCAGATCTTCTCCTGATTGAGAATAGGAGTTTTTCAGATAGCTCGTTTTATTTTGTTTTTTCCGGGATAGTAATTTTAGAAAGCTATTGATCATGATAGTATACTTACGAACAAGTACCAGAGTTAGTAACAGTGAGCCCTAAGTTATGTAAAGAAATTACTTTTCTATATTGAACAACGCTTCCGCAAGTTTATTCTTAAAGTCAGTTTTAAAATAGTCGAAAGTATGATATTTTTTTGTTGTGATTAAGATTTTGGCACTTTGTTCTTTAAGCTGTTCTACCGAAAGTTGTTGTGATTCATGGATTGCCTCCCGCATGAAATCCAGGTTAAATCCTTTAATTTCTATTCCATATTCTTCCATATTAACATCGGCATTAAGAGGGACAACCGGTATAAGACCTCCGTTAGCCATACAAGTGATCACAGACGGAGAATTACCTTCGGAGATACTTGGAAATATCATAAAAGCACAGGACGCTAATATTTCTTTATAGACATCAGTTTGTATATCTACATAACCATGAAAATGAATATTATCCGAGTTTTCAATATCCTCTTTATATATTTCCATAAATTCCGGCTCAGCACCAAAGTCGCCGCAGATATGAAGGGTAAGTTCCGGTAACGTTTTAAAAGTTTCGATGCACAGGTCAAGGCCCTTGTGTATTCCTCCCCTGCTGCCAAACCATAAATAGCCCGGCTTCGCTTTCTGCCAGTCCTCATCTGTTCTCTCGACCTGGTGGTAGATAAAAACCGGAGCAAGTACTGAGTTGACAGCGTATTTTCTGTATGTATCTGTACAGAATTTATCCCCATGAACGATAATCCAATCAGGAATTTCGTGCTGTAAGGTCCAGTTCTCTTCAGAGTACCGGAGTGATTGCATCAGGAATCTCCCCTTTTTATAATAAAATTCTTTACCTCTTGCGAACGTCAGCGGATCACTAAATAAAGGGTTACATCCCGTGCCGAACGATATTATCTTTGGCTTTGAATCCTTTGGCTTCCGCAATAAAATATCTTCAACAGGTTTCCCCAGGCCAAATATTAATTCGTATTTAGATGTGTCACCTTCGAAGGAATCACTCCAATTGATTACATCCACATTATATCCCAATTCGTTTAGAATTTCAGCAATTATTATAGTTGTATATATGTTAGTGTGGGTAGTAGGTATCTGAGTATAGTCACTTTCAAAGGCTGATTTTATATAAGCCAATAAGGCAACTTTTTGATGGGAGGTATTAAGTACATTTGGAAGAATATGAAGTGTTCCCTTTTCTTTCTTTTTAAAAAGACGCTTTATAAACCGCATTATATATCTATAGGGTAACTAAAACATTAAAGCTGCTGTGAATAATATTTCAAATCTATCATTATTATTGTTAATATGGTAATCCGAAGTTTCTGATACGGGAATGTTTTTTTGAAGCCGGCAGATATTGTTAGACAAAGTAAAATGAATAAATCCACAGGTTTTATTGTCTTTTTTATATTCATAACGGAAAAATGTTTTTACGAATGATTTGGTGAATACTATAACGGTAAATATAGTGATCATTATTATGTTGCCGCGCCTAACAATTATTCTCCGTCACCAACCGCTGGAGATGGTAGTTGGACATATTCTGGGATTGCCTTTTCCATAAACAATCACGGTATAAAGGGTATTTATTATATCTTTAGCTCTCCGTAGCGGGATAACTGTATTTTCATGAAAAGAGGTTTTTTCTCACAATTATATGCCTTATATAAAAGGTCACGGAAACGATTAAAGTATGTTTCTTTTCTGGATTCACCATCGGACATGCTAACTGATGATGTTTTATCAGTAAAAGATGATCGCTCTGTTGATATTATTACAATTGCTTTTAATAACGCTAAAACCATAGAATATCAGATTAAATTGATAAGGAAAAATTTAGCGGACAGTCATATACATATAATTGCAGATAATTCTACTGATTTTAAAATAAAACAATCTATTTTTGACTTATGCAAAGGTTTAAATGTGCCCTATGTTAGTATCCCTGCCCACATTTACACAAGAAATGAATCACACGCTGCGGCTATGCATTGGGTGTATAAAAATGTCGTAAAAAAAAGAAATAATCTGTACTTCGGTTTTATAGATCACGATATCTATCCCTTGCAACAGTGCTCAATAATAAGCAAGGTTAAAAATGGCATTTATGGGAGAGTTACGCCTGCTTATGGGGCACATGAAACTTCAGTGGATGTTTCTGAAAATCAGCCGTACTGGTCGTTATGGGCGGGATTCTTTTTCCTGGAAACTAGACTTCTTGCCAATATCGGTGTTTACGAAATAGATTTTTCCCCAAAATATACAGATACCGGATTATATCTTGATACCGGAGGAGGTTTATGGGATACCGTTATAAGCAAGATACCTTTTCCAGGTGAAATGGCTAAATATTCAAATGTTCGGTTCAGAGAATCAGTTGCCCGGTAATATTCATACTGATTATTATGAATGTTTGGATGAGTGGATTCATATTGGCAATTTGTCCAACTGGTTCGATACTCCGGACAAAGCAGAAAAAGACCTTCACTTTGAAATAATGCTGAATAAAGCCTTAAGAGAGGGTAAGGCCGGGATGTAAGTAGTTAATGAGTCATAATACTCCCTTTACTGTTTCTTATGTTGTTTTCAATATATTTGCACAGGAAATTTATTCAGAGGTTTGCCGCTGAGTTTCTTTTACCTCCCCTGGGATTCTGAAAGTAATTTTATATTTTAAAATGCAAAAGGCAGGAAGAGAGTCCGAATACACTATAGATGAGGTAAGATCTGCTTTCTTTTCGATCGTAGTTCCGACCTTTAACAGTGAGGGAAGTATTAAAAACCTGCTTGAAAGCATTATCTCACAGACCTTCAATGATTACGAAATTCTGATAGTGGATGGTTCTTCCCTGGATAATACTATTAACATAATTAATAGTATTGGTGATCATAGAGTCCGCATTATATCAGAAAGAGATACAGGTATTTATGATGCAATGAATAAAGGTATAGAAGCATCTGATGGCCAATGGCTGTATTTTATCGGATCCGACGATACCTTATATGACCACTTTGTACTTGAAAAGGTAAAAGACGCAATTATAGAGAATAACGTTCAGCACATACTTTATGGAGATGTAAGAATAACGGGAACTGCGGGATGGGCAAAAGAGGGTATTTATGATGGGGCGTTTACCTTATCGAAAATACTGAGTAGTAATATTTGTCATCAAAATGTGTTTTATAACCACAAGGTGTTTAATGAGATAGGAAAATACACTACCAAGTATACCATATGTGCGGACTTCGATTTTAACTTAAGATGTTATTCCAAATATAGCTGTTTTTATACACCCATTATTATTGCCCATTTTACTGCTGGAGGAAAAAGCACGAGCGAAAGGGATTATGAGTTCGAGACTGACTTTGACGATAATATTTTAACATATTTCAGAGGACAATTATTCCAGAAAGAATTTAAAAGGTTCAGGCACTCATTTATGCCCTATGCCAGGAAGCATTTAAAGGATGAAGGGTATAGGATATATATTCGTATGAGCGTCCTTAAAATATGGCATAAATTTATGTCTTAAGTATCTTCTATCTGCCTTTAAGAACGTCTTCGATAGCTTCAAGGTATTGTCTCCCCCATTTCTTATCTGGTTCAAGATGGCAGCCTTCTCCCCATTCATTCCAGGCGTTAATAAAGATAAGTTGCTTGTTTGCGGGAAGATTTTTTGCAGTTCTTGTTACAATTTCCTCAAACCAGGCCCTGAACAGATCAGGTGAAGCATCTTTAAATATGGTTGCTCCTTTTTGCCGCCTCGGGGAATTGTCCCAGGAAGGGCAAATAGTTCTGAAGTAAGTATAGGATACATCCGGTTTTTCGAGGGTTTGTTTTATGAGGTCCTGATAAAGAAAGATGTGATTGTCAAAATATTCATTTTTATATAATCCGTATTTGTGTGCTTTTCGGGCCAGAGTATAAAGAATAGGGTTTGTGTTAGGCGTGTTTTTACCAAGGGCAAAATTATCCGGTGCAAACTCCATTCCTGCATCAAAATTGAAAGGTGCAGGATCCTGATTTTTCTGAAAATTTTCAACTCTTATAAGAAAGAGATCCGGAAAACCTTCCTTTCTGGCTTCCTGCCTCCATATTTCTGCTCCTTCTTTAATATCAGGGTGTAGTTCAGTGCGGTACATTAAAAAGACCGGCTTCCCGTCGATTTTGATATATCTGTCATCTTTAAAGAATTTTAAGAGATAACGTATATGTTTCAGGTCATCATCCCTGTTATAATTTTGTTGCTTTAATATTTCGTTTTCACGACCGTCCCAGCGGCGTGTCCAGTTTTCGTTGGCCCAACAGAGGCAGAACGGCAAATTAATAGTTTGTGTTTGAAACAGAATTTCTAATGGCTTTTCCAGTAACAGATCTCCATTAAACCAATAGTGGTAAAAACAAAAGCCATATATTCCATATTGCTTTGCAAGTTCTGCCTGCTGCATTAAAACTTCAGGAAGCCTTAAGTCATAGAAACCCAAATCTGCAGGTATATGAGGTTGATAATGCCCCTTGAATTTTGATCGTGCAGCCGCAACATTTGTCCATTCTGTAAAACCCTTGCCCCACCATTTATCATTCTCGGGGATCGGATGGAATTGAGGAAGGTATAAAGCAATCGGTTTAATATTGCTATGCTTTAAGCCGGACGTGATCGTTTCTAAAGTCAAAGTCATTGCAGTTTTGAAATTACTTTTTGAATCTCATTAGTAACAGCCAAAGTTGAAAATGGCTTAATCGCATCTTCAGAGGCATTGCTAAGAGTATTCCAAAGAACAGGATCATTATATAGTTTTAAAATCTGATCTGCAAACGAGCGGGCATCATTTGCTATTATAATATTCATACCTGAAGTTAAATCTAAGCCTTCAGATCCGATATCCGTAGTAATTACGGGCAGTGCATACTCAAAACTCTGCCCTATTTTACCTTTCAATCCGGCTCCATATCTAAGCGGAGCAACAAATATCCGGGCATTATTGAAATAGGTATCAATATTGGGAATATACCCGGTAACATGGATATTTTTGTTCCGATCCATTAATTCCGTAATCTCCTCAGGAGGGTTACTTCCCAACAGAGTGAGTTGGATATTTTCATCCTCCCCCCATACAAGAGGCATTATTTCGTTGCTTAACCACAAGGCAGCATCCACGTTAGGAAGATGTAAATAACCGCCAATGAAAATTAAACCGGATCTTTTGTTAAAGGCGTTTTTTTCTGTGACTTTCCGGTTATGAATATTAGGGATTACATGAGATGAAGTGATCCCATGTTGTAAAAGTAAATCTCTTTCCGGATCTGAAATGCATATGGTTATATCTGCCTTTCGTGCCAAAGAAAGTTCGAGTTTGTAATATTTTGCTGCTCTCTTCTTCAATTTTTTATCATCAGGAAATATTTTTATAGCCCTGCTTAAGCGGACAAAATGTAAATCGACCGTATCATAAATCCATTTTAATTGCGGGTTGATAGAAAAGAGATACCTGTATCTTATATTATACTCCGGACGACATATCCAGGCCATAGATGATTCTGATGCCGCACGTTTAATTTCTTTCAGCCAATGTTTCCTGCCTTTAAATTCATATATAATTTCTACGCCCATTCCGGTTAGTTCGGAGTAATAGGGTTCAGGAGCCATAGATTCTTTCGGAATATAGAATACATGATAGCCAATGGAAAGAAAGATTTTTATGATCTGATACATCCTGTTTGATCCGGAGTCTTTATCATAATAAGGTAAATTAGTATCTATAAAAATAATAGAATTTTCCGAAAGGTATTTTCTGGACGCTACATATTGGTTTCGTATTCTAAAATTATCAGCAGAGAGTATCTTTTTCCACTTTCCGGCAAAAGTCGATTTGTTTATGATCTGGAACGATTTGATATTGCCCTTTTCCGGTGTTTTACCTGAACTTATTCCTTCAAAGTGTACCAGAACCGAGGTTGGCTGATATAAAACTTTCTTCTTTAAAATATACTTTACTGAAAAACAGAGGTCAGTGTCCTCATAGTAAGCTGGCTTGAAGATGGGATTAAAACCACCAAGGAATAAAAAGTCATCTTTATTTATAAGAAGGCTGGCTCCGGAACAGTAATCTACCTCTCTCTTGAAATTATAGAAGTGCTCTTTAGGATGGTTATATTTACCATAGTTAGCTCCAGACCCATCATGGTATATTATTCCTCCTGCTTCCTGCAAGAGGCCATAAGGATAGATTAATTTTGAACCAGTGCATCCTGCTTTCGGGTCTTCTTCTAATGTTTTGACGAGATTTTCAAGCCATCCTTTAAGGATTAGAGTATCGTTGTTTAAAAAACACAGATACCTGCCTACGGAATATTTTGCACCTGCGTTACATGATTCTAAAAAGCCAAGATTAGACTGATTTTTTTTATATTTAATGCCAGACACAGACGAAAGCAGTTCTTCTGTACTATCGCTGGATGCATCATCTATAAGAATAATTTCATAGCTATATTTTTCACTGATATTTAGGAATAGAGATCTTAAACAATTCAGCGTAAAACCAATGTTATTTCGAACGGCAATAATAATTGAAACATCTGGCTTTTCAACTGTTTTAAATTTAAGAGAAGAGAGAGGTACTTTGTTTTCATACCAGGATGAATGATATTCTGCTGTTGAAAAGTACCTAAGGCCTAAGGCCGTCATTAGCAGCTCTTTCAGTCTTTGAATGGTTAAAGAGGTACTGTCCTTTTTCTGAAGAGGAAATTCAGTTGATCTTAAAATTTGAATATAAGGGATATATAAACTCTTATTAAATCTTAAGAACTTACATAATAATAGAAATAACCTAATAATCAGTCCTTTATAAAATTTTGGCATGAATATATAATATGCCGGGTATCCTTCTTCAATCTTTGAGTAGTATTTATTGCAGATTAAGCCGCAGATCTTCTCGTTCTGCTGTTCAATTTTATGACTAAGGGTTCTTTTATTGCCCATACTGATACTCCTTGCTGCCCTGTTTATAGCAGTATCAAATCTTCTACTTTATTATGGAACATTATTTCTTTTCAATTAGCTCCTTTAGCTTTCTTCCCCAAATCTGCTTAAAAAAGTAATTAAATTCACTCAGATAATTTTTTTTATGTATAAATAAGGTCTCCCTGTTTTTGAAGAGAATCCAGGCAAAGGAAAAAGAGATAAAGGAATTAACTCTTTTATTAAATAACCTGTATAGCAAGTGAATGAGATCCGGATTCCTATTATAGGGGAAAGAAGCACATATTTTCAACCATTTTCTTTGTTTTTCGAAATTTTGGAAAGAGGAACTTTTCTGTTTCTTCTTAATATTAAGAATGTCCGTGTTACTTTGGAAATGCAGCCTGTATTTAACACAGGTGTGCGGAATAAAAGCAATATTTCCAAGATTTGTCGCAACATAAGCCAGCCACTGGTCATGAGCATAGCCTTCAGGGAAGGGTATAGCCTTATCTAGGAGTTCCTTTTTCATAAGAATGCTATGTCCGGAAATGCAATTTGAAAAGAGAAATACCTCTGGATGGATTCCCTTATGCAAATGGAATTTATCAGATATCTTTTTGTTCATACTTTTTCCATTTTCATCAATGAACTCGGAATCATGGTAAATAAAAAGATTATCTCCGATTGCCTTAGCTTGTAAAGATATCTTATCCGGATCCCAGATATCATCCTGATCTGATAAAGCAATCAGGCTGCCAGAGCATAAAGTAAGTGCCTTCTCAAAATTCTTTACCAACCCTAAATTTATATTGTTCCGGAAGACTTTTATAAATGAGTAACGGGTAGCATAATTACGTAAAATATCTGTTGTTGAATCTGTAGAACAATCATCAACTGCTACAATTTCAATGTTTGAATAAGTTTGATTTACAAGCGAGTCCAACTGCTCTTTGAGATACTTCTCTCCGTTATAAGTACATAGAGCTATCGAAACAAGGGGCATTTTTTCGTCCATTACTGAAACTGCTGCATTTCTATTAATTTCCGGTACAACCCATTACGTTGCATCAATTCTGAATGCGACCCCTGCTCAACAATTCTTCCGTCATCCAGTACGATGATGAGATCGGCATTCTGTATAGTGCTTAAACGGTGGGCAATAACTAATGTTGTACGGTTTTTCATCAGATTATTCAGGGCATCCTGAACCAGTTTTTCAGATTCAGTGTCAAGCGCCGATGTTGCTTCATCCAATAAAAGCAACGGAGGATTTTTAAGCACGGCCCTTGCTATACTGATCCGCTGTTTCTGGCCTCCTGAAAGTTTAATTCCCCTGTCGCCGATATTTGTTTTATACCCATGTTCGGTAGCTATAATAAAATCGTGGGCATTCGCTATGCGGGCTGCATTTTCTACTTCCTCCTGTGTAATATCTTTAAGTCCAAAAGCAATGTTCCCGAATATGGTATCGTTAAAGAGAATGGATTCCTGGTTCACGATTCCCATCAGGGCGCGGACAGAATCCATCTTTAATAACTGGATATCCTTGTTGTCAATATAGATCCGTCCTTCCTGTGGCTCAATAAAGCGCGGAATAAGGTCGATAAGCGTTGATTTTCCTCCGCCAGACGGCCCTACCAGGGCAACGGTTTTACCTTTAGGGATGACCATATTAATATGATGGAGCACGGTTCTGGAAGGATAAGAGAACGATATATTCTCTAATCGTATCGAATCGGTAAAATCGTTTATTTCAACGGCATCCGGAGCATCATTGATCTCAGGCTTTTCATCCACCAGGCTCAATACCCTTTCTCCGGCGGCTATCCCTGAATGGATATTGGCAAATGAGTCGGTAAGGGCCTTTGCCGGCCTCATTACCTGCGAAAAGATAGCAATATATGCAATGAAATCAGCGGCGCTCAATTCTGATTCTTTATTAATTACCAGATATCCCCCATACATTACAATAATGGCTACCATGATCACACCTAAAAACTCCGAAACGGGAGAGCTTAGCTGCTGGCGCCGGGCCATTGATTTTCCGATATCCGAATAGCGCTTGTTCTCATCGTTGAACCTCTTTTTAATATACTCGGTAGCATTAAAAGCTTTGATGATCTTCATTCCCGACAAAGCTTCATCCAGATAGCTGATCATAACTCCGTAGGCTTCCTGGGCCCTGGTTGCCTGTTGCTTTAATCTTTTTACAATTCTTGAAATTGAAAAAGCCGAAACCGGAATTACCAGGATGGCGAAAAGGGTAAGCTTGTAGGAAATGGCAAAGAGCATGACTACATAGGCTATTAATTGTAATGGCTCTTTAAAAACTACCTGGAGGGTTGCTGTAACCGAGTATTGAACCACCTGAACATCAGAAGCGATCTTTGAAATGATATCTCCTTTTCGCTGATTATTAAAATATCCCAGGTGAAGATTCATCACATTATTAAATACGGTCTTTCTCAGGTTGAGCAGGGTATGGATCCGTAAGTTTTCCATTACTCTCTGAGAAAAATAACGTGAAATATTACTGAGGAGAACAGAGATGACAATAACAACGCAAACGCGCTTTAATGCGCCAAAAGTACCATATTCTAAGTTTGCCTGCTGTGCATAGTAATTGAAGTAACCCAGAATGTCGAGAGCACTGTCGGGCTTGCTGTATATTTCGGCTTTTTCGCCTGCGTTAAACAGCGTAGTCAGCAGCGGGGCCAGCAATGCCAGGTTAAGCGTTGCAAATATTACCCCGATCAGCGTGAAAATTACATATGGTATAGCAAATTTTTCAATCGGTTTTGCAAACGATAAAAGTCTGAAATAGGTTTTCATTCAATAAAATAAGTGGCAAAGTTACCAAAAATAAGCGTGATTGGCCCTGCCTGTTTAACCTGCCGCAAATTTTTCGATGCAAATGTTTGATTACTTTGGTTAAAGCCAGATGAGGTTTTCAGCCTTCAGCGGTTTTCTGATCATTTTAATCACGTCGTTAATGCTTAATGTGCTGTTATGCCTTTCCATCAGCACGGCCAAACGGGCCTTAGACCGCTTGATCTCTCCTGAATTTTTGATGAGATCGAGATAGCTTCTGATAATCCATGTCTTTCCGAAAAGAAGTTTGGGAAGAAGATCTATAAATATAAGCTGCATATACCATAACCATAACAGCGGGCCGTCAAGGTGGATAGCATGCATCAGAAATTTATTGCGGTAATAAATATACTTAACCCACTCGGCGGTTTTATAATTGCTGGTACTTGCAGAAATGTGATGATAACAAACCGATTTATGCTCGTAATAGCATCTCCAGTTGAGTCTCCAGGCACGTAATCCCAATTCAAAGTCTTCAGAATAGAAGGGGGAGAATATTTCGTCGAAGCCTCCTATCGATAACAGCTTCTCCCGTACGATGAGGGCATTTGCACCCGATAAATACGAAGTTGGAATATAATCAGCAGAATTCTTTGAATAGAAGAAACGGGAGGCCCTGATCTTTCCGCCGTTAAAATTCATATAACGAGCCGCGTCTTCTATGGTGCTTTTATCCACACTCATAATGCGGCCCATTACTCCAAATGTATCGGGAAGCAGAAAATACCGCCATTGATGCTCAAAGTAATCCGGCGTTAACTTAACATCCGAATTAAGAAGCAAAACAAGCTCGTAACGTGCTGCCTTTACACCGAGATTACACGAGTAGGAAAACCCCCTGTTTATGGTATTCTCAATTAAATTTAGCTGAGGATAATTTGTCTTGATATAAGAAACTGAATCGTCTGTAGAACAGTCATCCACAATAATAATTTCATAGGGCATACCTCCCTGTTCAGCTGCAATGATAGTATCCTGCAGATAAGCTTTTAGCAGGTGTTCCCCGTTGTAATTAGGAACTATTATTGAGACGCTTTTTTTATATGCCATATTAGTTGTTTAATATGCTTGAAGTAGTTGATTGCGAGCGGTATCTTTTAAAGATACATGATAAATGTAATATTTCATAGCTATGCAAAGCCCAAGACTATACGAAGCAAGTCTCTGAATTGTTACAGGAGCGTTAAAATAACCTGAATGAGAAGATCCTCTCCCCTTTAAATAATCTCATAATTTTTATATTCGCCTATCCGCCAGCCGCTAAGATCTTCAATCTTTTGAAGAATGCGGTAACGTAAGCTCATTTTTCTTTGCAACAGTACCGGATCAAACGAAAATTTCCAGTTGGAAACGGCAATTCTTTTTTGTATTACTGCCGGATGTGTTCCTGTAAATTTCAGAAGCCGGTGGGCATTGCCATAATCGAATTCATAGTCTTCAGGCAAATTTTGTTCCATCCATTGCTCATTGTGATAAAACTGGTTGAAATTTCTGACCTTATTTTTAAGCCCCTTCGGTTGTTTTACCCATCCATAATGATATATAAAAGCATCTACAGGCTTTACTTTCAGCTTTTTGCCATTCTTTCTGAATCCCTGGGCATCACGGTATGAGCGGATCCCCGGATCGTATCTGACCACTCTGATCTCATTTCTGTACCAGCGTCTGGACGACGCTATAAAATCATAAGAACCGTAGAAGTGAAGGTATTTAAATAATAATCCTTCAACCTGCTTATCGTTAAGGGATTCTTCCATCGCTTTTTTTATCTCAGGAAGGTATTTTTCGTGCACACATTCATCGCCCTGGATGTAAAATGCCCAGTCGGTATCCGGGGATATAGCAGCATAAGCCTTGTCGGTTTCTAATGCAAATACCCATCCTCCTTCTCTGAGAGAATCATCCCATACTGTTTGAACAATTTTGATCTTTTGCGGATCGATATTTTGTAAAAGTTCTAATGTAGGATCATCAGAATTGCCATGGGCTATAATAAACTCATCACACAGGGGGAGGATCGATGTTACTGCTTCTGCAACCGGATAGTCGTTTTTCACAGCATTCCTGATAAATGTAAATCCTGTTATTTTCATTAGAATAATTTGTTTTTAATTGCTTTATGAATTAAGCCAGGTATTTATTTTTTTGCAAACCATTTCAGGATAGATAGTACTGAGGTCATCTCCCTCGCTGTCTATATGCTCTGCCTGTTTTCCTATAGGGCCCCATCTGGTCGAATTCTTAAATTTACTGGTACAGTATAATCCCAGACTGTGTATTCCGCAGGCAGCCGCAATATGAACAGGCCCGGTACTTGAGGCGAGAAGACCGTCCGCATGACTAATAAGTGCAATGAACTGGCTGAGCGAAAGTAAACCCGAAATATCAGTTACCTCGTTTTTATGAAGATCAAGCCAGCCGGCAAGCTGTTCTTTTTCTTTTTGGGAGCCGCTTACAAGGATGTTAAATTTCGATTTATCTAAAAGGCCAAATAACTCTGAAAACTGGTCCAGAGTCCACTCGGGGGCATTACCGCCTGATTTCGGATGGACTATGAGATTGAATTTATCCTTTGATAAAAGAGAGGCATACTGAGGTTGCAGCCCGGGAATGTTGGTAAATCCGTAATAGCTGTATAACTCGTTAAGGTTTTTACATTCGTTAATTCCGATCCCCTTCAGGAGTTTTATATGTAACTGTGCTTCATGTAAAGCAGAAGTTCTGCGGCTTAACGGAACCAGTTTGTTGCATAGGTACCAATGAAAGGCGCGGTTTGCTGTGCCTACCCGCCATTTTATATCCGCCTTTCTCATCAGAACAGCCAGAGGCTTATTGGCAGGCAGTAATAATACAGTATCAATACCTGCCTTTTTTAAACTGCCGGTAATTTCGTCCTCCGGCATGCCATTCCAATCGTCAATATTGATAAAGCCGTCAATATGGCTGCAGCAGAGTGCAACGTCTTTTGTATATGTTCTTCCAAGCAGGGTTATTTTTGACTGCGGATAGTACTCTTTTATTATACCACATAAAGGCATTATCAGGACAACATCTCCAACAGCATCTGGTCTGCAGACGAGAATATGCTCTGGTTTTATCTCCTTGTTTATTGAAAGTGGCATAAATATATTTCTGTTTTTCTGTTACAAAGGTGCGAAAAATTACTGAAGCCCGGTAACCGGTCAGTATGTAACAGCGGGAGTGCCTGTTTTTTAGGTCATATATACATTGGTGCTCTGTTGCCAGCTAACCCTTTTGGAGAAGCCTGAAAGTCGTTTTAACTGAAAGACAGAGGATATAAAGGTCTTTCATGTCAAAATAATACATTTTGTATATAAAACAGGACTGCTGTGTATAATTGGCAGGTATGATGTCAGCTAAAAAAAAGATCAGCCAATTTGAAAGGAACGTTATTTTTACGGTTTATTTGTGTTTTACAAAGATTGAATAAATGCTTTTGATTGAGCCTGGGAGAAGGTATTGTATTACTAATCAGTTTTTTGAAGCGACAATACAGAAGAGAAAATATAAAACCAGGAAGAAGTTTTTAATATTTAAATATTAAAACAAACCTTTTCGAAAGATAATTTGTTTATGGTAAAGAAAATGGTACAAAGTTTGAGCATTTGGCGATATCAAAGTTATGATTAAATTTGTAACAAATTGCACAATTAAAAATTTGTTTAACCTTAAAACAAACAGAGCATGAATTATTCTACAATTAAGAAAGTTGTTGCCGGGTCGTTGTTAACGCTGGCTGCTGCTGCAGCCTCCGCACAGGACTCTACATCAACTTCGACCTCTGCTGCCACGGTGTTTGGCGGGAGAGCACAGTACAGGACCTGGTCTATTGGTGTAACTGGTGGAGTTTTATCTCCGGTTATTGGTTTTGGTTCTAATGATTACAACGACTGGGATGCAAATTTCGGTTATGGCCTGTACATTAAGAAACAATTAGCCCCTTCTTTCGGGTTAAAGTTAGATGCCCACAGGGGTAAGTTATCTGGTACTTATGATACTCATGATGGCAGAACTCCTCTTCCTGCTGGTGGAAGGGCTGATTTCAGCACTGATCTTAACTACGCCGTTTCATTAAAGGGTGTGGTTAATGTAGGTACTGTTTCTTTCTTAAGCAGGACCAAGAATGTTGGTTTCTTCGTTCAGGCTGGTGCCGGTTTAACAGGATACGAACCTAATGACGATGGTAACTCAAGAAAAGAACTTTTCATTCCGGTTGGTGCAGGTATCAGCTTCAGATTAGGCGATGTAGTATCCCTTAACCTGGGTTATGATGCAAACTTCCTGGATGCTGACAATCTTGATGGAACCTGGACTGGTGGTACTTCCAACAAAGACAAATGGTCTTATGGATACGCTGGTCTTGAATTTGCATTGGGAAGTTCTTCTAAACCAGTATTACAGTGGTCTAACCCTGTAGCTTTAATGTATGATGAATTAAAAGATCCTACATTACGTCAGGAAGTTGAAGCACTTAAGACCCGTGTAAGCACTTTAGAAAATACTGTAAACCAACTTTCTGCTGATGCAGATGGTGACGGTGTTTCAGACAGGTTCGACAAGTGCCCTGGTACTCCTGCAGGAACTGTAGTTGACGGAGCTGGTTGCCCTATTCAATTCCCTGCCGCTGACAGTTCAGTAGCCGGTGCTTATCCGAACATTCAGTTTGAATTCGACAGTTCAGTTTTAAAGACTTCTTCTTATCCTATATTGGATAAAGTTTCTTCAGATTTAAGGGCTAACTCTTCTTCATTGGTAACATTGGAAGGACATGCTTCTGCTGAAGGTACTGAAGCTTATAACATGAATCTTTCAAGAGACAGAGCTAATTCAGTAAAAACTTACCTGGTTAACTCTGGAGTTGACGCAAACCGCGTAGCAGTGAAAGCTTTTGGTGAAAGCCGTCCGATCGCTTCAAATTCAACTGAAGAAGGACGTGTTCAGAACCGTCGTGTTGAAATTAAAAAATAAGATAATATAGTATCTAAGCATATTATCAGGAGAGGGCTTCAGCAGAAGCCCTCTTTTTTTGTATAATAGTATCCGGAAATCAGAGATAAATCTTTTCTGAGTTTCATCTATAAAACTGTTTCTCAAAAGTTAATGAGAGACCCGGTAAATTGATTTTATATGCGATTTATGTATTTTGCATATAAAATCAATTTCTCTAAGTTTGTAATATGTATTTCTTCAGGAAAAAAGATCCCAGCAGGCCCGAGAACTTCAACCTGAAAGTGATGCATGTTATTAATGCAACAGCTATCCTTTTATTCCTGGCCGGAATAATCTATAAATTAATCGACTGGTTTTTTCTAAAATAATAATGAAGCAGATCATCAAAACAGAAAGTGCCCCGGCACCTATAGGCCCCTACAATCAGGCCGTTCTTGTAAATGGATTTCTATACGTGTCGGGGCAGATTGCCATTAACCCGCTGAATAACGGTCTGACTCTATCTTCTATAGAAGATGAAACCCGGCAGGTTATGGATAACGTGTCGGCCATTTTGAAAGAAGCCGGATTCGCCTTCGATGACGTGGTGAAAACCACTATTTTTCTTTCAGATATGAGCCTTTTCCCTGTTGTTAACGAAATATATGGCTCGTATTTTACCGGAGCTTTCCCCGCCAGGGAAACGATTGCGGTAGCGGGATTGCCAAAAAGCGTCAATGTAGAGATTTCTGTAGTAGCGGCTAAATGAGTTGGATTTAAAAACTCCCATAGAGTATCTTAAAGGGGTAGGACAGCATAAAGCTGAACTGCTGAAAAAAGAACTTGGCGTTTTTACTTTTAATGATCTGCTGCAGCATTATCCCTTCAGGTATGTTGACCGCACGAAGTTTTATAAGATCAGGGAGATAGAAGCTGATCTGCCTTCGGTGCAGATCATTGGCAGGCTCGCATCAAAAGAAATAATTGGTGAAAAGCAGTCAAGACGTCTGGTTGCCCAAATAAAGGACGAAACCGGGGTTCTTGAATTGGTTTGGTTCCAGGGAATACGATGGGTGGATAAAATTTTACAGCCAGGGTTGGTCTTTGTTCTCTTTGGGAAGCCTACCGAATTTAACGGCCGGTTTTCGATCGTACATCCTGAACTTGAGCTTTACAATCCATCTGTCAAAAAGTCGGGCAACTTAACCCTGCAGCCTGTGTATAACTCAACAGAGAAATTAAAGCAGGCTTTTCTGGACACAAAAGGACTGCAACGTCTTCTGGCGGCCCTTCTGGATATGGCTGCGGGCTCAGTCGCTGAAACTCTGCCCGGTTACCTGCTTACAAAACTTAAATTGCTTGCCAAACGCGAGGCAATACAGCAGATCCATTTTCCCCGGAATGCAGATCTTCTCAGATCTGCAATTCATCGTTTGAAATTTGAGGAGTTGTTTTTCATTCAGTTAAAGCTCTTAAGAAACAAGTTACTGAGAACCCAAAAATTCAGGGGACTGGTATTCGGACAGGTAGGCGGGAAGTTTAATACTTTTTATAATACCCGGCTTCCTTTTGATCTTACCGAAGCGCAGAAGCGGGTTCTGAAAGAGATCAGGCTGGATACGCAGCGGGGAGTTCAGATGAACCGGCTGCTGCAGGGTGATGTAGGAAGCGGCAAAACGGTGGTTGCCTTAATGAGCATGCTGCTTGCCATAGATAATGGTTTCCAGGCCTGTATGATGGCCCCTACAGAGATCCTGGCGAGGCAGCATTATACTTCTCTGCAGCATTTACTGGGCGAAGGCTTTCTCAAGCTGGCCCTGCTGTGTGGTTCTACTTCTAAAAAGGAACGCCGGAAAATACATGAAGCCCTGCGCGACGGCTCCCTTGATATCCTGGTGGGTACCCATGCTTTAATTGAAGATGAGGTTCAATTCAAGAACCTTGGTATGGCGGTAATAGATGAGCAGCACCGCTTCGGGGTTGAGCAGCGTGCAAAGATCTGGCGAAAGAACAGCGTTCTTCCGCATGTGCTGGTAATGACTGCAACGCCTATTCCGCGTACTCTGGCTATGACCTTATACGGCGACCTTGATGTTTCGGTAATTAACGAGCTGCCTGCCGGAAGGATCCCGATAAAGACGATTCACCTGTTCGAAAGTCAGCGTCTCCGGATGTTCGGATTTATGCGTCAGGAAATAGCGAAAGGCAGGCAGGTATACATTGTTTATCCTTTGATAAAGGAGAGTGAAAAACTTGATCTGTTATACCTGGAGGCCGGAATAGAGGCAATATCAAGGGAATTCCCGCTTCCGGAGTACCGCATCAGCATTGTACATGGTAAACTGAAAGCAGCAGATAAAGATTTCGAAATGCAGCGCTTTGTGAAAGGTGAAACCCAGATCATGGTAGCTACTACCGTCATCGAAGTGGGGGTAAACGTGCCGAACGCGAGTGTGATGATCATTGAAAACGCGGAACGGTTTGGTTTATCGCAGTTACATCAGCTACGGGGAAGGGTTGGCCGTGGAGCCGAACAGTCATATTGCATTCTGATGAGCGGCAATAAACTGAGCAGAGAGGGAAAGATCAGGCTTCAAACGATGGTGAAGACCTCTGATGGCTTTGAAATTTCAGAGACCGACCTTCAGTTGCGCGGACCCGGGAATATCGAAGGAACGCAGCAAAGCGGCGTGCTTGATCTCAAACTCGCCGATCTTGCACATGACCAGGACCTCCTGCAGCAGGCCAGGAATGAAGTGATCGATATTCTGGATGACGACCCTGAACTGGGTGCCGAAAAGAACCTGCGGCTTAAAGAATATTTCAGGCAGAACACCCCCGGGATCAGCTGGAATAAGATTTCTTAAGAGGGTTGTGGGTTGTGGGTTGTGGGTTGAAAGTTGCGGGTTGAAAGTTGCGGGTTGAAAGTTGAAAGTTGAAAGTTGAAAGTTGAAAGTTGAAGGTTTCGGGTTGAAAGTTGAAAGGAGTTAAGAGTAACATGTGGCAGAAGTATGGATTGTTGGATCCGGGTAAATACCTGCTTCAGCGATATAAACAGGCCCGCGTATATTTAGAAACGTATTATTCGGGCTTTCGCCTGCCCCCGCAACCCGCAACTTTCAACCCGCAACTTTCAACCTGCAACTTTCAACCCGCAACTTTCAACCCGCAACCTGCAACCTGCAACCCGCAACCCGCAACCTGCAACTCAAATTTAAATCGTATATTTGCCCTGAATACCTTTGCTAATTTTGGTTTTTGGAATGGATTAACGATCATTGGCAGCCATTTTTTAGTATCATATGGCCCATTTCCAATCTCCGGTTTCATAGAACAATGGATACAGATAATTCTAATTCACAGCCTCCTCCCCGAAAAGACCCCTACGCTGCTTTGCGGTTCCCCGAATTCAGGGCATATCTGCTCATGAGGTTTTTCCTCACTTTTGGCTATCAGATCCAGGCAGTAGTGATCGGCTGGTATATCTATCATTTAACCCGCGATCCTCTGTCTTTAGGAATGATAGGCTTGTCGGAGGCCATTCCCGCTATAGGCATTGCCCTTTACGGAGGGTATATCGCTGATAAGTCTGAGAAGACGAAGCTTCTTAAAGTTATTGTTGGCGGAATGTTTCTTTGCTCGGCAGTATTATATACCATTACCATCCCCTATTTGTCGGGCTTATTGGGTACCGTGCATCTTGTCGCCATTATCTATGTGATGATCTTTTGCATCGGTATTTGCCGTGGCTTCATGGGGCCTGCCACATTTTCATTGATGGCCCAGATTATACCGCGCGAGCATTATCCGAATTCATCTACCTGGAACAGTACCGGATACCAGGTAGCATCGATTGCAGGCCCGGCTACGGGAGGCTTAATTTATGCGTACGGAGGAGTATCTCATACTTTCATGCTGATCCTGATATTTCTTGCTACCTCTTTTAGCTGCCTGTTCTTCTTTCAGAAAAGACCGCCTCAGATTATGGCGAAGGAAAGTATTTTTGACAGCCTTTCTGTGGGCATAAAATTTGTTTTCAGCAGCCGGATGATGCTCGGGGCGATGAGCCTTGATATGTTCTCGGTGTTTTTTGGCGGAGCGGTTGCCTTAATTCCTGTAATTGCCAGCGAAGTTCTTCACGTCGGGGCCGAACAATTTGGCCTGATGCGGGCGGCGCCTGCAGTAGGGGCGGTTCTCACCATGCTGATCATGGCACGGCATTCTCCGATGAATAAACCCTGGAGGAACCTTCTGATAGCAGTTACCGGGTTTGGCATTTCTATTATATGTTACGGATTGTCAACCAGCTTTTATCTCACCCTTGTATTCCTGTTCTTTGAAGGAGTATTCGACAGCATCAGCGTTGTGATCCGCTCCACCATTATGCAGTTGTTGACTCCAGAGAATATGCGCGGACGGGTTTCTGCCGTTAATTCCATGTTCATAGGGTCTTCCAATGAAATAGGCGCCTTCGAATCTGGCCTTACCGCCCGTTTGATGGGGACTGTCCCTGCCGTGCTGTTCGGGGGAACGATGACGCTGATCGTGGTGAGTGTAACCTACTTGAAGACGAAGGTATTAGTGCCATTAGGACTGAAGGAAATCCACGGGAAATAGCGGGAGCAGAAGTCAATCTTCAACTTCCAAATTCCGCTCCCCGATCTGCTGCCTCCACATGGCATAATACAATCCTTTTTCTTCTACAAGCTCCTGGTGTCTGCCCGCTTCAACGATCTGCCCTTTTTCAAGCACAAAGATCTTGTCGGCATGCATGATCGTAGAGAGCCGGTGCGCTATCAGAATGGTAATTCGTTCGTCCATTACAGAAACATCACGGATCGTTTTTGTGATCTCTTCTTCAGTAAGAGAATCGAGGGCCGAAGTAGCTTCATCAAATACCAGGATGTCTGGCTTCCTGAGCAGGGAGCGCGCAATCGAGAGGCGTTGTTTTTCCCCGCCGGAGACCTTTACCCCCCCTTCTCCTATTACCGTGCTCAGGCCTTTATCCGCTCTGGCCAGCAAACTCTGGCAGGCTGCCTTCTGCATCACTTCCAGGCATTCCTCATCCGTTGCATCAGGACGCACAAAAAGAAGGTTTTCGCGGATAGTTCCCGAAAAAAGCTGGGTATCCTGGGTTACGAAGCCAATGCGTTCCCTAAGCTGGTCGAGGTTGATGTCGCGTGACGGAATATTGTTGTAGAGTACTTCCCCTTCCAGTGGCTGGTACAGTCCGACCAGTAATTTTACCAGGGTGGTTTTACCGGATCCGGAGGGGCCAACAAAGGCAATGGTCTGGCCTGTGGCAGTGCCGAAGCTGATGTTGTTCAAAGCATTGCGGTTGGCGGTAAGATGTTTAAAGCTGACGTTCTTAAAGCTCAGATGAGTTATATGACCGGTTCTGACAGGGTTAACAGGCTTTACTTCTACCGGTGTACTCATGATGCTTTTGAAATTTGCCAGAGACACTTCCGTTTCCCTGTACGTATTAATAATATTTCCCAGCTCCTGCAGCGGCCCGAATATAAAGAATGAATAGAGGAATAAGGAGAAAAACTCGCCGACGGTGATCTGCCCGTCGTATATGAGGTACATCATCAGAAAGAGGATGCTGTTTCTGAGAAGATTAACGAGGGTTCCCTGTACAAAGCTTAAGCTCCTCACATATTTTACTTTTTTCAATTCAAGGGTGAGGATCTTATCGGTGGTGCTGTTCAGCCGTTTGATCTCCTGCGACGACAGGCCCAGGCTCTTTACCAGTTCGATATTACGGAGCGATTCCGTGGTAGAGCCGGCCAGCGCTGTTGTTTCAGACACAATGCTCTTCTGGACAACTTTTATCTTTCTGCTCAATACGGAACTTACCGTGCCCAGTACAGGAATTACCGCAATATAGAATACAGCGATCAGCCAGTGAATATTAATGGCATAAATAAATACGAAAGTGATGCCAATAACACTGGTAAAAAGAATATTGATAGCCGAAATAATGAGTTTCTCGGTGTCAAGCCGTACTTTTTGTAATATTCCAAGGGTTTCGCCGCTGCGCTGGTCCTCAAAAACCTGGT
This sequence comes from Sphingobacteriales bacterium, assembly GCA_015654985.1. Classification (GTDB taxonomy): domain Bacteria; phylum Bacteroidota; class Bacteroidia; order Sphingobacteriales; family Sphingobacteriaceae; genus Arcticibacter. The sequence goes on from JAATFW010000158.1 coordinate 22,725, forward strand.
AAGGAAATTCCAGTGAGTGCGCCAGGCCATCCGAATAGATCTGCGCACCCAGCCGCTGGGTAATTACATTGACGTAATAATCCTGAAAATTTTTAGCAATGCGCGATACCATCGCCACCCCCATAGCAGCTAAAATGAGCAACCCCGCACCCTGAAAGAAACCAGAAGTAGAGTAGTTCTGATAATGGGTGACGTATTTATCAATGATCTGCCTGAAGATCCAGGGATCAAGGAAAGAGAATATCTGATTGATGGCAGCCAGCAATAAGGCAAAAGCAATCAGTCCCCGGTATTTTTTCAGGTAATTGTAAAGAAGCTTCACGTCTCAGAAGTTATGAATTATGAATTATGTATTATGAGTTATGAGTTATGAGTTATGAGTTCAAACATAACTTATAAGTTGTAACTTTTAATCCTTACACCGTCATAAAAGCGACTAATGTTAGTTATAAATTATGAGTTATATATTATGGGTTATGAGTGCAGCTCATCCATAACTCATAACTCATCACTCATCACCTATAACTCATAACTCATAACTCATCACTCATAACTCATCACCCATCACCCATCACCCCCTTACACCGTCATAATGTCTTTTTCTTTCGCCTCAACCAGCTTATCAACCTTGACAATATAGCTGTCTGTTAGTTTCTGCACTTCACCTTCAGCTACTTTTATCTCGTCTTCAGAAATCCCTTCCGACTTGAGGCGCTGAATTTTTCCGTTAGTTTCCTTACGGATGTTACGTATGGCAACCCTTCCTTTTTCGGCTTCTTCCTTCACTTTCTTAACCAGATCACGCCGGCGTTCCTCAGTAAGCGGAGGTACATTTAAACGGATCACCAGTCCGTCGTTCTGCGGGTTAAGGCCAACATTAGAGTCAATGATAGCTTTTTCAATTTTACTGAGCAGTGTTTTTTCCCATGGCTGAACCACGAGAGTACGGGCATCGGGTGTATTGATGCTTGCTACCTGGCTAAGCGGGGTAGGGCTGCCATAATATTCAACCACTACACTGTCGAGCATAGAAGGCATTGCCTTGCCTGCGCGGATCTTGGTAAGTTCGCCATCAGCATGGTCAATGGCTTTGTCCATTAATGTTTTTGAATCGTTGAGCTGTTTTTTTATAAGGTCATTCATAAAAATCAGGTTATTATCAGACTATAAAAATAAGTATTTTTTTTATCCTCTTACTAAAGTTCCTATTCCATCTCCATTGGCAATACGCATAAAGTTGCCGGGCTTGTTCATATCGAATACAATAATGGGCAGCTTGTTTTCCTGGCACAAGGTAAAAGCCGTCATATCCATTACATTCAGTCCCTTATCATACACTTCCTGGAAGGTAATTTCTTCATAACGGGTAGCAGCGGGGTCCTTTTCAGGATCGGCTGTATAAATGCCGTCAACACGTGTTCCTTTCAGTACCACATCAGCCTGTACCTCGATAGCTCTGAGTGAAGCACAGGTATCTGTTGTAAAGTAAGGATTCCCGGTTCCGGCGCCAAAAATAACAATCCGTCTTTTTTCAAGGTGACGTACCGCCCTGCGGCGTATAAAAGGCTCGCAGATCTGCTCCATTTTGATAGCAGTCATCAGTCTCGTCTTAATGTTCAGCTTTTCCAGTGCGTCCTGGAGGGCCATGCTGTTGATGACTGTAGCAAGCATACCCATATAATCAGCCTGTACGCGGTCCATTCCAGATTTTTCTGCACTTAAGCCGCGAAAAATATTGCCACCTCCAATTACAATAGCAATTTCAACCCCTTTATCAAAGACAGCTTTAATTTCACGGGCATACTGCAGAACGCGGTCGCCATCAATGCCATACTGTTTATCGCCCATTAACGATTCACCACTAAGTTTTAAGAGGATACGCTTGTATTTCATTTTAAAGAATTGAGATGTTTAGAGATGA
>JAATFW010000326.1 GCA_015654985.1 Sphingobacteriales bacterium
AGGTAAAGTTCTTAAGAAAGAGGCCTGTTTCCGGGAACAACTAACCGCTCCTCCTGAAATACCGAAAGCTTTTGAAAGAGAATAACTGATAAGATAGTCAAGCTGAGGCAACCGGGGAACCAGTGAACCTGCACCCCGCCCCTCTTTGCCGGTGAGGCCGATACCATGAGAATCATCTATAACAACAATAAGCTCTTTCTGAACAGCCTTCAGAAAAGAAAAATCATTAAGCGTGGCGGTAAGCGGATTTAGAGAATCGGATGCAATAGCTGTATAATGGCTATTCACACCTGTATTTTCATTTATCAACCAGTTGCTCCAGTCGTAGAAATCGACGAACCCAGTTTTTTTACCGGGTATGGCAGGGTGCGCTCCCGGGGCATTCAGGATAGCTGATCCACCGGTAAGAACAGCGGCGTGTCCGGCACTAAACCCTGAAGAAAAAAGGACCGTATCTTCAGAGCCCGTAATTTCTGAAAGGAGGGCTTCGCATTCCTCATACATTGCCAAACGGGTATTAGATACTCTGGAAGAGGGAAATAACCATCCATATTTATCAATTCCTTCGTGCAAAAGCGAAAGAAAGCCGGGCACAAAATTCATTCCCAGGTAATTATATCCCGAAAAAAATAAGAATTCCTTTTTGTCTGTCAGGGCTGTTCTTCCGGGGGCCTGATCTAAATTATACATTAAAATATTTTCAAATGATTACCTGTACACAACGCTCAAGATACGATTGATCGACTTCAGCACCAATTCCCGGGACATCTTCAATATGAAGGTCCATTCCCCGGTAAACCACTCCTCCAATAACGGGGTCCTCAAGCTGCCCCAATAAACAAGTGTCAAGATCGTAAAAAACAATATCGTCAAAGGCCATAGCAAAATGAACATTGGCAGTTAAGGCCAGTCGGCTTTCAAGCATACTTCCGATCATACACTTTACTCCATATTGCCGCGCTGTTTCAATGATACGCATCGCTTCCTGGATGCCCCCGCTTTTGGCAAATTTTATATTAATGTATTCAGCAGCCTTATTCCTGAGAATACGGTCTGCATCATGGTGGGTATAGACGCTCTCGTCTGCCATCACGGGAACAGGAGAACGCCTGCAAAGTTCGGGCAATAACTCATCATTCCATTTACGCATGGGTTGTTCGCAGAACCGGATATTAAATTCGCCCAGTGCCTGCAGGGCAAACAATGCCTCCTCATAGTTCCATCCCTGGTTAGCATCCACCCTCAGTTCAGTTTCCCGGCCAATTACCTTCCTGATCTGCCACACCCGCTCTATATCTTCCTCCGGCTTTTTGCCCAGCTTTATTTTAATCATTGAAACACCCTGGCTGATATACGCAAGGGCCTTTTGAGCCATTACTTCGGGTGTATCTATCCCTATAGTAAGATCGCTGGTAATGACCTTTTTTTTGCCTCCCAGGAATTTATAAAGGGGAAGCCCTGCTTTTTTTGCCGCAATATCATACAGTACCATATCAAAAGCACTTTTGGCTGTGTAATTGCCCGCAGCATAAAGATGCAGTTCGTTCATTCTGTCATCAATATTATCAGCCTCCTTTCCTTTCCAGATCCCGGCAAAATCACGCGCCATTTCAAAGCAGGTTCCCTGGGTTTCTCCCACAATCATCGGAAAGGCAGAGCACTCTCCAACTCCCGTTATCCCGGCATCCGTATGTGCCCTCACAAATATATTCTGGGCGTAATTCATGGTTCCGGTCGCGATAGTAAAAGGTTCTATCGGAATAGAATATTTGTATATTTCGAATGATGAAAAGACCATAATTTCAATTTTTATTCTAAAGCAAAGTCTTAAAAATTACGCCCTCTTACGATCTTTATTTGCATTTTTTTAATACGGGCAAATATTAAAGACTAAACATAGCCAGATTTAACCGACTTAACAACAAACATGCATAAAACCGCAATAATTTTACAATTAAAGATAAGAATAGCAGGCATTTTTCTAAAAAAACTATCAGGAAGAACGCATTGACCTCGTCAGCGGCATTACAGTATTCATACAGCAAATCCTGCAAAACACAAATAATATGTTCCCGGTGTTTTATGGACTGAAAAAAAGAACAGGGTGAAATAAACTAACTGAAAAAGACAGGTAAAAAAATAAGCTCCTGATGGGCAGGAGCTCAAACTAACCAATTATAAACCTAAATTATGCAGAAAGAAATTCCTTATAATTTCTGTCGCAAAGGTAAGTGTAATATAAACACTAAGCAAATGTTTTTTTATTTTTACGTCCTTCTTTTTAAGACAAAATAAGGAAGGATTTATTTTCAAACAATTAAAACATTCTGTTGAATCAGGGGTTCTTGTTTCACAAAAGCGTTATTAATAGTTCTTTATCTTATCATTTGAGGCAAAAAATATATACATTAAATATAGGGGCGGAAGGAATGTCAAAACGTATACTTATTTTCGACGATGATGTCGACATATTATCAATCTGTAGTTATATCCTTGAAGATCAGGGATGGGATGTACATACATCTCCTCATTGCAATGATATTGTAAATACTGTCAGGAATGTCCAACCTAATGTTATTCTCATGGATAACTGGATACCTGATTCAGGAGGTGTTATAGCGACACAGGCTCTTAAGAAAGAACAGGATTTGAAAAATATACCAGTGATTTATTTTTCAGCGAATAACGATATACAAACATTGGCATCGCAGGCAGGGGCGGATACTTTTCTTGAAAAACCATTTGATCTGAATGAGCTCGAACTTGTTATTGAAAGGGTTTCTCGGAATAAAGTAGCCTGATTACTACGGGTATTACTTTAATTCTTAATCATTCTTTCAACACCTCTTCAAGTATACTGTGAGATTTGATTTCACCGAAATTATCTACATGAAGCCGGTAATATTCAAGTATTTTTTCAAGCAGGTCTTTCCTTTCTGTATACATTAGCTTCAATTGCGAAAGAGTTTCTGTATTACAATTCAGTAACTGTACAAAGAAGCCGGTGGTATTACCCCGGATTATATGAATATGAGAAGGAAGATAATTTGTAAATACTCCTTCCTTCAGATCAAAATAAACAGCTCCGGGATCCGGCCGCCCAGGGTAGAACCCAAGATACCGGCTCAACCGGACCATAAACCATAAATGAAAATTTGCCAGTCCGGTATTCGTATTATCCAGAATCTCAATGCTATGATACAGGAACTCAAACAGCCTTTCATCTGCTGAATGCTGCCTGACACTTTTATACAGCACTTCATTCAAAAAGATAGCTAAGGAACTTTTTATCATATCATAGGGGATACTTTCAAAAACGGGAAGATTCCTCAGTTCAGAAATTCTCTGGATATTGCCGGCAGGCTTATGATAAACTACCATATCAAGTAAATGGAGTGGCTGCAGCATATTCATCCGGATACGGGCTTTAGGCTTTTTCGCCCCGTTTACCAGGTATGATTGCATTCCAAACTTTTCTGTAAATACCTGTACAATAACACTGTTTTCAGAATAGCTGGTGGTTCTGAATACAATCCCCCGTGTTTTATGAAGCATCAGATAATTTTTGGGATAAAGATAAACAAGCCAGTTATAAAGGCAAAAAGCGCTGCAAGTAATACAGCACCGGAAGCAAGATCTTTAACGATACCAGCCTGGCGATGATAACCAGGGGATACAAGATCTGTCAAAACTTCTATTGCCGTATTAAAAAGCTCACTTATGAAAACCAGGGCCATAGACGCAAGTATCCAAAGCCATTCATTGGTATTTAAATCGAAACAGAAACCTGCAGTTACTGTTATGAGAATGCAAAAAGAATGTACCCTGAAGTTAATTTGCGTAGAAAAGGCATATGTAAGTCCCTGCCATGCATATATAAAACCCCGTAAGAATTTCTTCATCACAGGAAAGTGTTAAGTTAAGTTATAAGTGCTAAGTATTAAGTTATAAGTACGACTGAAGCTATTTTATTAGTTTTATCTTAATTTAATATACCAGCGGGTTAAATTAAAATCAGCGGATCTGCAACAGCTTGTGATGCTTCTTTGTATGAGCTTTTCTCTCAGCTTTTTTTTCGGCTTCAGCAGTCCGGTCTTCTACCAGTCCTTTGTATTCCACTTTTCTTACAAAGCTATAAAAGACAAACAAGAAACCTGCACCAAACAGTATCGTTCCCAGTATCATCGCCCAGCCATAAAGCCCCCAATCGTTTTGCTTAATGATATAACCTAAAATATTCAGGCCTATACCGGCAACAAGTAAAATGAGACCTCTCTTTAAATACTTACTCATGTTTTTATTGGCTCAAACAGTATGCCACTAATTAAAGGTGCAAACTATTCATCTTTATAAAAGCAGAACACTGAAACTGTCTGCCAAACCGGACACGTTTCACAGACAGCGTCCTGATTATCTTAAAATTAATTAAAAATTCTGGTTTTTCTTTATTTAGAAAGGGATGATTTGCAATTGTTCGGATTAAGTCCCTTACATGTAAACTTTTCGGTTTAGTATGATTTCCGGCAGTTTTTAGAGGCTAGATCCTGCTTATTTCCCTGCAATTTAGTAAATTGCACCCTCATTTTTTGGAGTTAATACACTGATGTATAAAGAATATAAACAACTTAATTTATCTGAAACCGGAAAAGAAATTCTCGTATACTGGAAGAACAATCAGATATTTGAAAAGAGCATTTCTAACCGGCCTGCATCCCAGCCATATACATTTTATGAAGGTCCTCCTTCGGCTAATGGAATGCCGGGGATTCACCACGTCATGGCCCGCAGTATTAAGGATATTTTTTGCCGGTATAAAACGCTCAAAGGTTATCGTGTGGAACGAAAAGGGGGATGGGATACGCATGGCCTCCCTATAGAACTGGCAGTAGAAAAAGCACTTGGCATCACCAAAGAAGATATAGGTAAAAAAATTACTGTTGAAGAATATAATGCCGAATGCCGCCGGGAAGTTATGCAATATACCGGTGTATGGAATGATCTGACTGAAAAAATGGGATATTGGGTAGATCTCGAAAATCCATATATTACTTATAAAAACGATTACATTGAAACGCTTTGGTGGATACTTAAAGAGCTTTACAATAAAAACCTTTTATATAAAGGATATACGGTACAACCCTTTTCGCCCGCTGCAGGAACCGGACTGAGTTCGCACGAGCTGAATATGCCTGGCACTTACCGTGACGTGAAGGACACTTCTATCGTGGCTCAGTTCCATCTTAAGCAAGACCAGGTACACCCTCTGATCTCTGTTCTTTTTCAGAATGAAGCGGAGGACACCGTGATACTTGCATGGACAACAACCCCCTGGACGCTTCCGTCTAACTGTGCCCTGGCTATTGGTAAAAATATTTCTTACGTAAAGATAAGGACCTTCAATCCATATACTTACTCTCCCGTAAGTGTAGTACTTGCCAAAGATCTTGTATCAAAGTACTTTAAACCTGAAGGAGAAAATGCGTCCTTTCAGGATTATAACGGAGGCGATAAGGTAATTCCATGGGAACTGGCGGCTGAATTTAAAGGAGCGGACCTGACAGGATTGCGCTATCATCAGTTAATGCCTTATGTATCGAATGAAAAGCTTGAAAAAGATGCATTCAGGGTTATACCGGCCGATTTTGTAACCACAGAGGACGGTACAGGCATTGTTCACATTGCTTCTGTATTCGGGGCTGACGACTTTAAAGCGAGCAGGGAAAATGGCGTTCCATCGGTAATGCTTACAGATGAACGCGGGAACGAATACCCACTGGTTGACCGGCAGGGCCGTTTCGTACCTGAAGTAACTGATTTTGCCGGCCGCTACGTTAAGGAGGAATATTACCCCGACGAAGTGCGGGCCCAGCCTGATTTCAGGCCGACAGATGTGCTCATTGCCATCAAACTGAAAGAGGATAATAAGGCCTTTGATGTTAAGAAGTATGAACACAGCTATCCGCATTGCTGGCGTACCGATAAACCGGTATTGTATTATCCGCTTGACAGTTGGTTTATACGGACCACTGCTGTCAAGGAACGACTTGTTGAGCTGAATAAGACGATTAACTGGAAACCTGAGGCTACCGGAACCGGACGTTTCGGAAACTGGCTTGAAAACCTGGTTGACTGGAATCTTTCACGCTCGCGGTACTGGGGAACTCCCCTGCCAATCTGGCGTACTGAAGATGGCTTATCTGAAGTATGCATCGGTTCGGTGCAGGAGTTAAAAGACCGGCTGACAGATGCCTTTAATTCCGGCTTCTTATCTGAAGACGAAAAGCAAAAGACAGGTTCTATCCTTGAATCTTTTAATGAATCGTCCTTTGATCTTCATCGCCCCTATGTAGACGACATTATACTGGTTTCCGGCGAAGGTAAAAAGATGTTCAGAGAACCCGACCTGATCGACGTCTGGTTTGATTCGGGCGCTATGCCTTATGCGCAATGGCATTATCCTTTTGAAAATAAAGAAAACTTTGATAAAGCATATCCTGCCGACTTCATCGCCGAAGGTGTTGATCAGACGAGAGGCTGGTTCTTTACCCTTCATGCCATTGCTGTAATGCTTAAGGATTCGGTAGCGTTCAAAAATGTAGTTTCAAACGGACTGGTGCTTGACAAGAGCGGCAACAAAATGTCTAAACGGCTGGGGAATGCAGTAGATCCTTTTGAAACGATAGAAAAATACAGCGCTGATGCCACACGATGGTATATGATCAGCAATGCTTCGCCCTGGGATAACCTTAAATTCAACCTCGAAGGACTGGATGAAGTACGCCGGAAATACTTTGGCACCCTTCATAATACGTATGCTTTCTTTGCTCTGTATGCTAATATCGATGGATTTAACTTTGCAGAAGAGGAGATTGCCCTTGAAAACCGTCCTGAAATTGACCGCTGGATCATCTCACTCCTGAACACGCTCTCGAAAGAAACGGATGGATATTATGCAGATTTTGAGCCAACGAGGGCGGCACGTGCTATACAGGACTTTGTAGATAAGCATTTAAGTAACTGGTACGTCAGGCTTAGCCGCCGCCGCTTCTGGAAAGGCGATTATACGGAAGACAAGATCTCGGCTTATCAGACACTTTATACCTGCCTGGTAACGATATCAAAACTGATGTCGCCGGTTGCACCTTTCTTTAGTGAAAGACTTTTCCTTGATTTAAATAATATTACGGGGAAGGAAAAAGCAGAATCGGTTCACCTTACAGATTTCCCGGCATACCATGCAGACCTGGTCAATAAAGACCTCGAAGAGCGTATGGCCCTTGCCCAGGACATCTCTTCTATGGTGTTATCCCTGCGCAAAAAGGTGGGTATCAATGTACGCCAGCCATTAAGCAAAATTCTGCTGCCGGTATCCGATAACAGATTTATGGAGAAAGTAGAGCGTGTAAAAGAATTGATACTTTCTGAAACAAATATTAAAGACATTGAATTCATTACCGATACTTCAGGAATCATAAAAAAGAAAGTAAAACCCGATTTTAAAGCTCTTGGGCCTAAAGCCGGCAAATACATGAAAGATGTTGCCGCTTTTATAAACTCCCTTTCGCAGGAAGAGCTGGCTGAGTTTGAGGAAAAGGGTGTTGTTGAATTTACTAAAGACGACTTTATCCTTCAGATCTCTGTTAAGGATGCAGAAATCATTGCCGAGGATGTCCCGGGGTGGCAGGTAACAAATATCGGAAAACTAACAGTGGCATTAGATGTTACGCTAACTAACGAATTGAAGCAGGAGGGCGTTTCAAGAGAACTGGTAAACAGGATCCAGAACCTTAGAAAAGAACTTGGTTTTGAAGTAACAGATAAAATAAATGTCAGGATTTCCTCTCAACCACATATAGAAGAGGCAGTAAAGAATAATTTATCATATATTTGCGCCGAAATTCTGGCAGGTTCTCTTGATTTTGGAACTGATCTTCATTCAGGTGAAAAGGTTGAAATAGACGGCCAGGAATTACTAATATCTATTACAAAGGATTAATATGGAAAATAACGAAAAAACAAGGTATTCGGATACTGAACTTCAGGAGTTCAAAGCGCTGATCCTGGAAAAGATGCGTGTTGCGAAAGAAGAACTGGGGTCATTGGCGCAGTCTTTAAGCAATCCTAATCTTAACGGAACAGATGACACTGCCGGAACATATAAAACGCTTGAGGATGGCTCTGCTACGCTCGAAAAAGAGCAGATCAACCAGTTAGCGGCCCGTCAGAAGAAATTCATTGAAAATCTTGAGGCTGCATTAGTCCGTATTGAAAACAAGACTTATGGTATTTGCCGGGAAACCGGAAAACTTATACCTAAAGAGCGTTTACGGGCGGTACCTCATGCCACTTTAAGCATGGAAGCTAAAATGAAACAGTCTTAATGAAAGCGTATACCAAACCTTTTTTGGCTATCTTCCTGGTTTTACTGGCAGACCAGTCCTTAAAGTTCTGGATAAAGCTGAATATGAGCCTGGGCCAGGAATATCGGATCATCGGAAACTGGTTTATTATTCATTTCACTGAAAACAATGGAATGGCTTTCGGCATGGAATTCGGAGGAGAGGCGGGCAAACTTGCGCTCACCCTTTTCAGGATTGCTGCCGTATGTGCAATTGGATACGGGGTTATTTATCTTGTAAAGAATAAATATCACCGGGGCTTAATCCTGAATGTAGCGTTGATATTTGCAGGAGCATTGGGAAATATTATTGATTCTACTTTCTATGGGCTCCTGTTCAGCGAGAGTTCGTATTTTCAGCCAGCAAAACTCCTTCCTGCGGAAGGTGGATATGCGGGTCTATTCCACGGAAAAGTAGTTGATATGTTTTACTTCCCGTTGATTCAGGGAAAATTTCCTTCCTGGTTTCCGGTCTGGACAGGCGAAGACTTTATTTTCTTCCGTCCGGTTTTTAACGTTGCTGACGCCGCTATTTCAGTAGGGGTTATTGCAATTCTCGTTTTCCAAAAGAGTTATTTCAAAGAAGAAAAAAAAGCGGAAAGCTACCCGCATAGCGAAATCATAGAAGAATAATCCTTTCTTCCTGGTTATCCACAATATTGCAAGATCAGAAGAGGCTGTATCATAAGTGATTTCAGCCTCTTTTTTATTGATGTTATTTTAATTGAGGCTTCTATCGGCTATCATTCTCATAAAAAACCGGCAGAAAACTAACAATCTTTCATCGGGTTTGCATGGAAGGCGATTTATGATACAGCCTCTTTTTTTTAAGACTAAGATGAATTTTATCTTTTGATGCCGGAAACTGCCCATCGTACTCTCCATCATATTGTATAAGGCGCCCGCTGCATGTTAAAAAGAGGTTGAAATTATTTGTGTAGTCCGGCCCGAACCATTATATTGCCTGTTTATTGCCCCCCGTAACCATGAAACTTCGCAGGATAAAGATTATGTGCAGATTGTATTGTTTAGTAAGCATATTGGTTAACCTTGCCGCCGGCGCAGCCACTCTTCAGGATGATCTCATCGTTGACCGCCAAAGGGATATTAACCAGTGCGTCACGAATATCGTAAAGGATAAGGACGGTTTTATATGGATCTCTTCACATCTGGGAGTTGTAAGGTACGACGGGCGGAACCTTAAACGTTATCAGCTTACAAATTCGGACATTGTGCAGGACGAAGACGGCCGGCGCGTATATATCAGGAAGACCGGCAACAACCAGATCTGGGTTTTTTCTGACAGCGGAAGGATCTATTGGTATAATCCCGCTCTCGACGTTTTTGTTCTGAAGGCCGATGTGAGGAAGTCTGCGGGAATTACATTGGTGAGCGATATCCTGATAGAAAAAGACCGCTGGCTGTGGGTGGGAACATCGAAAGGTCTGCTGAAGTATGATATAAGCAAAAATAAACCCGGGTATGTATCATACAGAAAAGGAGACCAGGTCAATTTTCTCTGCCTGCCGGGTAACGATTCCATGCTGATCGCCACTACAAAAGGGATCGAAATGATGTCCCTGAAAAGGCAGGGTGATAAGGCCGGCACAATTTGCAGCGGGATAAATGTGAAAACGATGTGGTACGACCGGAATAGCAGGCTTTTGTGGATCGGGAGCTTCAATTCCGGACTCTTTGTATGGGATGCCGCTAAACAAAAGCTTGTGGATTACTCTTTTTTGAAGCATATCCCCAATGCACCGGTAATGGCCATCAGGAAACTGAATAACAAATCCCTTCTGATCGGACTTGACGGAAGGGGGATTTTTAAAGTCGATCCGGAGAAACAACGGGCTGAACTTTTCCTTGAAGACGACGGGAATAATAATAACGGATTAAAGGGGAATGGCATTTATGATATCCTGATCGATAAAAATCGCATCTGGATAGGTTCCTATACCGGCGGCGTTTCGCTGATAAAGTATAACCAGGACTATCAATGGATAAAACATGAACCTTACAACGGGCAGTCGGTTCCTGATAACCACATTTATGCCATACTGGAAGACCGTGATGGCGATATCTGGTATGCTACCACCTCCGGCGTCAGCCTGTATCAGACGACAGCAAAACGATGGAAACATTTTTTCAGAAACCGGAACACTTTCCTCACCCTGGCCGAAGACTCTCAGGGCAGGATCTGGTGCGGAGGCTATAGCACGGGCTTATATTATATCTATAAAAAAACAGGAAAAGAGTTCACCATAAACTCGTTTCAGAGCAACAGCCAGCGCGAATGTATTAACACCATCAGAATCGGCAGCGACGGTGATGTATGGGCAGGCAGCTTATATTCGTCTTTAACACGTTTCAGCTTTGAGAACGGCCGGACGAAACACACTAACTATAATGTGGGCCAGGTGAGGTCTATACTTCCTCTTGACAACGATACCCTCTTCCTGGGCACTTCCAACGGATTTTATCTATTCAATAAGGTTACAGGCAAAAACAAACGATGTTTCGGAAGCCCTGCAAATTACGGGGTGGTCAGCAACAGCTTCATTTATGCTGCGGCGGCGGTGGATAACGAGATCTGGTTCGGTACAGACGGAGGCGGGCTCAATTGTTTTAACAGGAAAACGGAGAAGGTTATCAATTTTTCAACGTACGACGGCCTCCCCTCTAACTATATCTACGGCATAGTAAAGGATCGTGAAAAACTCTGGATCAGCACCGGAAACGGCCTGTTCTGCTTCGATCCCCGAAAGAAAAAGTTGTTGTTCAAAGTGCACGATCTTCCTGTGAATGAGTTCTTATTAATGTCGTTCGCCAGGTTCAGTGACGGAAGGCTGGCGTTTGGAGGTACCAACGGGGCCCTCATCTTTAACCCTCTGAAGCTCGAACAGCAACAACAGCGCTGGCCTGATGAAAAACTTTCCCTTCATCTTACCGATTTCAGGCTTTCACACCGGGCTGTTGATTTCCGCAGCGAACCTGATATCTTCAGCACCGCCATTGATAAAACCGGTTCTATAAAACTCAACCACGATCAGAATACGTTCTCTTTTGCCTACGTCTACAACAGCTTGTATAATGGCGATGATTATGTATACAGTTGCAGGCTGGAAGGCCTGGATGATAAATGGATTTCGAAAGGAAGCAGCTTAACGGCCGACTACAGTAATATTCCGCCGGGCAACTACAGGTTTAAAATAAGATGTACGACGAAAGACGGCGGCATAATAGTGGGCGAACGATCTGTGAGCATTAAAATTAAAGACCCGGTATGGGCCACAGGCTGGGCTAAACTGGTATACTGCATTCTGGCGGCTCTGCTCTTATACTGGCTGTGGCGTTATTATTCTGAGAAGATCAAACAGCGGCAGGCAGAAAGCCGCATACGTTTTTTCATTAATATGGCCCATGATATCCGAACGCCGCTGGCCCTGATCTCGGCACCTCTTAATGATCTGCGGGAAGAACCTCTTTCTGCAAAAGCCAGACGGTATGTGGGACTGGCCCAGAACAATGCAGCTAAATTAAATGCCATGGTATCGCAACTGCTCGACTTTCATAAAGCAGAGCTGGTGTCGGGAGCGGTTAACCTGACGGTCAATGAAATCAATGCATATCTCGAAAACAAGGTGATGCAGTTTAACAGCCTGGCTGCTGAAAAGAATATAGCGCTGAAACTGGAAAAAAGTGTGTGGGCGGTATATTGTGAGACGGATATCGAGAAACTCGACCGCATTATAGATAATCTCCTTTCGAATGCCATTAAATACAGCGGCGAAAAGGGTGAAGTGAGTATAACGGTTGAAACAAAAGAAAAAAAGGTATTGATCGCAGTAACCGACAATGGGATAGGGATAGCAAAAAAAGAACAGAAAAAGATCTTTAAACAGTTTTACAGGGCAGAGAATGCCGTGAATACAAAAGAAACGGGAACAGGCATCGGATTGATGTACAGCCGGCAGCTCACAAGGTCACTGAATGGCGATCTGTCTTTTACAAGTGCCGAAGGGAAAGGCAGCATCTTCCTCCTTTCACTTCCTTCTGTGGAATTGGGAATAGAAACTGCGGGACGCACTACCGGCGTGCCGCCAACAACGGTTCCATTGGCGGAGACAGAGTCTGCAATGAACAAACGTTATTTTGGAGAGAACTTCAGAATCCTGATAGTGGAGGATAATGACGATATGCGCGCCTACCTGGGTCACACACTCTCCGAAATGTATAAGCTGCATAAGGTGGCCTCGGCCGAAGAGGCGCTGACCTTCCTGCAGAAATACCCGGTAGACCTTGTGCTGGCAGATGTAATGATGCCGGGGATGCATGGGGATGAGCTTTGCGCACGCATCAAGTCGAACATTGAAACATCCCACATTCATGTTATCCTGCTCACCGCGGTGGCCGAAAGGAACTTTATGGTGCATAGCATGGAGCATGGCGCTGATGCCTATATTACCAAACCTTTCGATATACAGGCGCTGAAGCTGAACATCCGGAACTTCCTCGATACACGAAAAAAAATGCAACAGTATTACCTGACGATGGTGAATCTTGATAAACAGAACCGCCGTCTTACCGAAGACATGTCTCCTGCCGTAAAAGGCAGCAACATGGATGAAGAATTTATTAAAAAGTGCATCAGTATCGTGGCCGAGCATATCGTCGACAGCGACTTTTCCATTAACAGCCTGAGCAGGGAAATGGCTATGAGCCGTACCTTGCTTTACGAAAAGCTGAAAGTGCTTACTAACCAATCGCCAAGCGAACTGATCAGGGAGATCCGACTGCATAAGGCAAGGCAATTGCTGGCAACAAAAGAGTATTCTGTAAACGAAGTTGCGGAGATGACCGGCTTCACCGATGTGAAATATTTCAGCACGGTCTTCAAAAAGTATTACGGAGTTACACCAGGTAAAGTCTGTGTGCCCGATAATTCAAGAGCCTGACGCTTATTTTGCCCCTTAATTACATAAATGATAGCTATCAAACCTATTTCCGATAGCTATCAAACCCGATTTCTCATCACAGCAGGTATTTTTGACACCAGTAACCAATTCCAAATTATTATAGGGAAATATGATACTCACCAATTTATTAAGCGAAAAAAAGATTCTTCGTTTTATCTTTTTCAACATTCTGTTTTGCCTGACGCTCTTCGGCATGAATACAAAAGCACAGGAAAACGCTAAAAGTTTATGGAAAATCACCGGGACAGTTACCGACAGCAAAGGGAATGCGCTGCCAGGTGTGACCATCCAGGTTAAGGGATCTGCGAAAAAAGCCGGAAGCGGCCCCAACGGAAGTTTCATCATCGAGGCTGCCCCCAATTCAATCCTTCTGTTTACCTACGTCGGCTTTCAGTTTAGAGAAGTGGTGGTGTCGTCGCAGGCGGCGTTGAAGGTTGTCCTTGACGACGACGTTAAACTACTCAATGAAGTGGTCGTTACAGCGCTTGGACTTACCCGTCAAAGGAAAGAGCTGGGTTATGCCGTCGGCGAAATAAGCGGCGAGGAAATTAACAAGGCAAAGGAAATTAATGTAATCAACAGCCTGGCCGCAAAGGTGCCGGGACTGGTGATCAGCCAAACGGCCGGAGGTCCTTCGGGCAGCAGCCGTGTGATCATCCGGGGAAGTACGGAGCTTACCGGCAATAACCAGCCTTTATATGTGGTAGATGGCGTACCTCTTGATAACAGCGACTTCGCATCCGCAGGGACATACGGCGGCTACGATCTTGGCGACGGGATTTCAAGTATTAACCCGGAGGATGTGGAGAATATTTCGGTGTTGAAAGGCCCCGCGGCAGCCGCCCTATACGGAAGCAGGGCTTCGCATGGCGTGGTACTGATCACCACGAAAAAAGCGGGAGGAAGAAAAGGCCTTGGCATAGAGTTCACTTCAACTAATATGATCGAAAAGCAGCTTACTAAATATAATGACATCCAGACAACCTACGGACAGGGATCCAGTGGTCTCATTACCGGGATAGACGACAGCTATACCTCCAGCAGAAACTGGGGACCGAAAATTGATACAGGCTTGTACATTACTTATTTCGATGGGGTAAGGCGGCCTTATAAATTTATCCCCAATAATATCGACGGCTTTTTCAGGACGGGGCTGACGACGACGAACACGCTCGTTATGAATTCGGTAAAGGAGAATACTGGCTTCCGCCTGTCGTACTCCAACATGTACAACCGCGACATTGTGCCCAACACCGGCATGAACCGTAATTCGATCAGTTTGCGTTCCAATACGCGTGTTGCTTCAAAGCTCGACGTTGATGCCAAGATCAACTATGTTAATGAGTCGGTTAATAACAGGCCGGCACTGTCGGGGCACCGTGCGAATGTAGGCAACAACCTGATCAGCCTTGCTACCACCTTTGACCAGGAATGGCTGAAAAACAGCTACCGTACGGCTGAAGGCGATTATTACGATTGGAACAACCATGATGTGTACAACCTGAATCCCTACTGGATCATCAACGTGATGAATAACAATTCCAATAAGGATAAATTTTCGGGTACGGCCATTCTCAAATATAAGCTGACGGATAAGCTGCAGGCACGCCTTACCGGCGGCGCGGAATTCAACTATATGGATTTCCAGGAATTTGCTCCTCCTTCGACTCCGGGATACGAAAGCGGATACCTGCAGAACAGTACATTCAAAAATTTTACGTACAACACCGAGCTGTTGCTGACCTATAACAACCAATTCAAATCGTTCCGTTACGGCATTAATGCCGGCGCCAACATTTTCTACGTGAATAACAGTACCGGCATCGTTACAGCCAAGCAGATGGAAATGCGCGAAACTGTGGCCCTGCAGAGTTTTACGGATAAGCAGATCACCGAAGACGTATACCGCAAACAAATCAATTCGGCGTTTGCAATGGCTAACCTCAGTTATAAGGATATGATCTTTATCGATGCTACGCTGAGAGCGGATAACTCGTCGACGCTGCCGGTAGACAACAATACTTACTTTTATCCTTCGGTGTCGGGATCATTCCTTGTCACCAGGTGGCTGAGGCAACTGACCGATGTAATATCCTTCGGTAAACTGCGCGCTTCTTTCGCACAGGTGGGTAACGATACGGCACCTTACCGGCTGGGCTTACAGTATGCCATGCTCGACAAGCCGTACAGCGGGTACTCTTTCGCGAAAATCAATAACAACGAGATCCCGAGCAAGAACCTCAAGCCAACACGCACGAATTCTGCAGAGTTCGGCACCGAACTGAAAATGCTTAAAGACCGCATAGGCCTGGATGTGACTTATTATACGCAAACGAGTGTTGACCAGATCATGCGCCTTAATACCACGATCGCCTCCGGTTATGATGCCATGATCGTCAATGCAGGAAGTATAGAAAATAAAGGATGGGAAATAGCACTGAACACGCAACCGCTGAAACTGAAAGATTTCGGATGGGATCTCAACCTGAACTTCGCGCGGAACCGCAATAAGGTGACCGAACTTGCCCCGGGCATTACCAACTTTGATCTTGAGGCTGCCCGCTGGCTCGATTTAAGGGTAGCAGCAGTAGTCGGCGAAGACTATGGTGCTCTTATGGGCCGCGATTTTAAAAGAAATGAAAACGGAGATGTGATCATCGACGGCACTACGGGACTTCCGGTGATCGGCGATGATATGAAAGTGTTGGGCAATGCCACCTGGGACTGGACCGGCGGCATAAACACCCGCTTACGCTATAAATCTTTTGTTTTGTCAGGCATTGTCGATCTAAAGGTCGGCGCTGACCTGTATTCCATGTCGGCCCGCTCGTTCTATATGACAGGCAAATCGAAAGAAACCCTCGAAGGGCGCGATGAATGGTACCGTTCGGAAGAGCAGAGGCTGGAGGCCGGCAAACTGCCTGCCGCCTGGACCCCTACCGGCGGTTACCTGGCAAAAGGCATGGTGCAGGGCACGGACGCTGAAGGAAACGCAACCTATACTCCCAACAACAGGTATATCAACCCGGAAGAGTACTGGAAACATGTTGCTAATTATAATCCTGCAGCCTTTGTTTATGATAACAGTTATGTGAAAGTGCGCGAAATTTCGCTTTCTTATGCGGTACCGCGTAAGTTCATCTCTAAGTTCGCCAGTGATGTCAGCTTGTCTTTAGTGGCAAGAAATCCGTTCATCATTTATAAAAATATCGATAATATCGATCCCGATTCAAACTATAATAACGGCAGCGGAATGGGGCTCGAGTTCGGATCGCTGCCCTCACGCAGAAGCTACGGTTTTAACCTGAATGTTAAGTTCTAAATTAATTGGAAATGAATAAGCATATAAATAAGATCGTCACCGCCCTTCTCCTGATGATATTCCTGGCAGGATGTAAAGACTTTGAGGAACTAAATACCAACCCGACAAAATCGGCAGTGGTAAATCCCAATGCACAACTTTCGTATGTGCAGTTGCTGAGCTGGGGCGACTGGACCATGAACGAGGCCTTTAATTCGTACTCGGGAAGTTTTGCCCAGCTTGTACAGGGCGATTATAATGTAACCAACTGGGGCGGACAATACCGGCGCAGCAATACGCTGATGGCGCAAACCTGGAACAGGATCTACGGCGTGGCCGTCAAAAACCTGGTGGATGTAATTAATTTTACGGAGGATAAACCCCTGTACCAGAACGTACAGGCCGTAGCAAGGATTTTCAAAGTATATTATTTTATGCTCCTTACTGATACCTTTGGCGATGTTCCTTATTTTGACGCAGGAAAAGGCTACACCGACCTGATCATCACCCCGGCTTACGATAAGCAGGAGCTCATTTATCATGATTTCTTTAAAGAACTGAAAGAGGCCGAAGCGGCGCTGACTTCGGGCGGTGGCTCCATTTCAGGCGACCTGGTTTATAACGGCGACATTCAGAAATGGAAACGTTTTGCCAATTCGCTGCGCCTGCGGCTCGCCATGCGGCTTACAAAGATCGATCCGGCACTAGCCGAACAGGAAGTAACCGATGTGGCAGCTTCGCCTGCAGGTTTCCTGGGAACTTCGGACAACGCTCTGGTAACTTATATGGACATTAACGACTGGGATTCAAATGAGTTTCGCAGGAACGCTCTGTCGCAGATCTGGCGGGGCCGCGAAACCTATCCTACACCCTTCATCTGTTCGACCTTCTGGAATTATCTAAAAAACACGAACGACCCCAGGCTCCTCGTTTATTGCCGCAGTTACGACGAAACGGCTTCGGCTGCGAATAACCCCTTTAACAGGGTCGATCTTACAGATGAGATTGCAACGCAACAGGGCCTGGCGAAGTTCCAGCCCTGCAATCCGGGCTTTTTTTGGTATACCGTATGGCCAGGCGGCTATTGGAGTACGCTGACCAATAAGTGGCAGGATAAGGCATGCCGCCCGCAGGTAAACAATGCCTTCCTCAGGGGGAATGCCCCGGGTATACTGTTTACTTATGCAGAAGTGCAACTGTTGCTGGCAGAGGCAAAAGTTCGTTGGAACACTGCTGTTCCCGGTACTGTTACCGCCGAAACATATTTTAAGAACGGCGTGACTGCCGCCATGCAATTGCTCGCCCAATATAATACTACTCCCGTCACGACAACGGCGATAAACAGCTATTTTACAGCTCATCCTTTTCCTGCTGCAGCAGAAAACAGGCTGCAAATGATCAACGAGCAGTTATGGATATTGCACTTTAACAATCCCGCCGAGGCATATGCCAACTGGCGCAGATCGGGTTATCCGCAATTGAAATCTTCTGCTGAATATGGGGCGATCACCATCGAGTCGTCCACCATCCCGCGCAGGCTAAATTACCCTTTCACAGAAGCATCTTATAATAAAGCAGCCTATGATGCGGCGCTGGCCGGATTAGGCGGAACGGATAACTGGAATAAATCGGTATGGTGGGATAAACAATAATCTGGAATATAAAACTGATGAATACGATGCAAAGTATAAAAAAAATAAGCTGGATGCTGTTGGTTGTTCTGGCAGCGCTGTTCAACTCCTGTAAAGATGAAGCTATCCTTCCTGTATTTACTGAAGACGAATATCCCCGTATCCTCGGACGCTGGCCTGAAAAGCTGTCTGACGGCTCCCTGGGTAGTTTTGGCACACAATCAGGACAGGTGTTGACCGTCCCCCTTCAATTTACGCCCTCTAACCTCTGCGAAGGTATCTGGTACCTCGATGGAGAGGAAGTGTATAAGGGAACAACTTTTACATATACCAGTAATACGCCGGGCGCTCATAACCTTAAGCTGGTGGTGAAAACACCCAAATATACCACCACCCGTGAAGCGCTTCTTGTTGTAAACTGATAAAAAATAAGGATGTTCAACAGGCATAAACTACTTATTACGCTGCTCATTACCATACTGGCAGGGCAGGGTCGTTCACAGTCGCAGCATGAATATAGTTTATTGGTAAGCGCCAAAATTTCCAATCAGGGAACCGGTAAACCCGGTTTCCGTGAATGGAAAGAGTATGCTACACGTACCATCGGCACCATTCGGGAGTTCAGTTCTGCCGGTACCGTTGCACTGAGCAAGTATGGCGGGCGGGCAGACCGCCGCGTTAAAGCTACCGGCTTTTATCATGTGAAAAAAATAGATGGAAGATGGTGGTCGGTCGACCCTGAAGGGTATTTGTTCATTCACAAAGGCGTGAACGACACTAAACCGGGACAATCCGAAGGCAATAAGGCTGCTTTCATAAAGAACTTCCTGGATATGCACGACTGGGCGGAAAAGACTACAGTTATGTTCCGTGGCCTTGGCTTTAATGGCACAGGGGCATGGTCGGGTCATATCGATCTAAAAAGGGTGCCTGCAAAGAAAGCCCCTCTGGCCTATACCGTCATGCTCGATTTTATGGGCAGTTATGGGCGGAAAAAAGGTGCATATCAGCAGTCGGGGCACCTTGGATATCCCGATAATGCAATCTACGTGTTCGATCCGGAGTTTGAAGAGTTCTGCGACATCTATGCCAGGCAAATTGCCGCAAACAGGCATGATCCTAACCTGTACGGTTACTTCTCGGACAACGAAATGCCTTTCTACAGGAAAACCCTTGATAATTACCTTTCAAAGAAAGACACTACTGACCCGGGTTACCAGGCTGCGAAAAGATGGCTGCAGAGCAGGCATATAAAACAGGAGAACATTTCGGACCAGCTCAGGAACGAATTCCTGGGCCTTGTAGTAGATAAATATTTTTCTATCGTATCGAAGGCCATAAGAAAGAACGATCCGAACCACATGTACCTGGGATGCCGCTTTAACGGCTACGAAAAGAATGTGTCTGAAGTAATGACTGCTGCCGGCAAATACCTGGATGTAATATCGGTGAATTATTATGACCAGTGGACGCCCCGGGCTTTGGACATGGAGAACTGGGAAAAGTGGTCAGGCAAACCTTTTATTATTACTGAATGGTATGTGAAGGGAGAAGACTCTGACATGGGCAACTATGCCGGGGCCGGATGGGTGGTAAAAACACAGGCCGACCGGGGACTCTTTTACCAGAACTACACCCTGGGTCTTCTTGAATCGGGCAACTGCGTGGGATGGCACTGGTTTAAATACCAGGATAACGATCCGGGTTATAAAAATGTTGATCCTTCGAATACCGATGCCAATAAAGGTATACTGAGTAACGAATATAAACTCTATACTTCGCTGACCGCCAAGATGAAAGAGCTTAACGACCTGGCATATCCTCTCGCAGACTTTTTCGATAGGAGAAAAAAGAAGGACCCACAAGGCACCGGCGCTACCCTTAGTCTCCCGGCGCTGGTAAGCGATGGCATGGTGCTGCAGCGGGATAAAAAGATAAGGATGTGGGGATGGGCCTCGTCCGGCGAGGCGATCAGCATAGAGTTTAAAGGAAAAAGTTACCATGCAGTAACAGGCGCGGAAGGAAAGTGGAACGCAGAACTGGAAGAGTTGCCGGCAGGAGGCCCTTATACCATGACGGTTAAAGGAAGTGCAAAAAAGATCGTGCTTCATGATATTCTCATCGGCGATGTGTGGCTCTGCTCGGGGCAGTCGAATATGGAACTGCCAATGTCGCGCCTGGCCGGTCAGTACCCTGGAGATCTTGCCAACTCGGCGAATACGAACATCCGTCAGTTCCTTGTCAGCCATGCCTGGAGCTTTAGCCCTGTTCATGATGTTAAAGGGACATGGCAGACGGCGGGACCAGCTACCATCGGCAGCTTTACTGCCGTGGGTTACTATCTTGCAAAGTCGCTGTATGAAAAGTATAAGGTGCCGGTAGGCATCATACATTCCAGTTGGGGCGGAACTCCCGCAGAGTCGTGGATAAGCGGGGAAGGCCTCAGGGAATTTCCCTCGTACCTGGCTACGGCGGTAAAATACAAAGATCCCGTGACGGTGGAGGAGGTGCTGGAGGCCGACAAACGCCGGAGCCGGGAGTGGTATGCCGAAATAGGGAAAGCTGACAAAGGTTATCTGCCGGGAGGTGTTACATGGGCGACAGACCCGGGACCAGCCTCTGCCTGGAAGCCCCTAACCGTACCGGGATTCTGGGAAGAGCAGGGAATCAATGCTGATGGCGCTGTATGGGTAAGGAAGGAATTTGACCTGCCGGAAAATATGGCCGGAAAGGATGCTGTACTAGAACTGGGAGCGATCGACGACAGCGATACGACCTTTTTCAACGGCGTGAAGGTGGGCACCACCGATAATAAGTACCCTCCGCGTAAATATTCTGTACCGGCATCTTTGCTGAAGCCGGGCAGGAATATCATCACAGTCCGGATAATTGATACCGACGGGAACGGCGGCTTTATTAAGGATAAAAAGTACAGGCTGATCTCAGGAGAGCACGAATGGTCTCTTGAGGGAGAGTGGCAGTACCGGGTTGGTGCGGTAGCAGGATCGCCGCTGCCGGGCGATGGTTTTATCCGGATGTTTTACCAGCCGGTTTCATTGTTCAATGCCATGATAGCACCGCTTATTCCCTATAGCATCAGGGGAGTGGCCTGGTACCAGGGAGAATCGAATACTGGGAAAGCTGCGGAATATCCGCGCTTGTTGACTGCCCTGATAAATGACTGGCGCGCGAGGTGGCAGGAGGGCACATTCCCCTTCCTCATTGTACAGCTTGCCAATTATATGCAGCCGAAAGCGGAGCCGTCTGAAAGCAATTGGGCGGAGTTACGTGAAGCGCAGCTTAAGGTGGCTTCTTCTGTGCAAAATACCGGTCTTGCCGTAACCATCGATATCGGAGAAACGAACGACGTTCATCCGCTTAACAAAAGGGATGTGGGAAAACGTCTTGCCCTGGCAGCCGGCAAAATCTCATACGGAGAGAACAATATTGTTTATTCCGGGCCATTGTACCGTTACATGGAGCTTAAGGGAAATAAGGCAGTTATTTTTTTTGATCTTGCGGGCAGCAGCCTCATGACCAAAGGAAACCGACCTTTATCTCAGTTTGCTATAGCCGGGGCCGACAAGAAATTCGTATGGGCGAATGCGAAGATAGAAGGAGATCACGTGGTAGTCTGGAGCGACAACGTAAATAAGCCGGTGGCCGTCAGGTATGCATGGGCCAATAACCCGGTTGACTGCAACCTTTATAATAAGGAAGGTCTGCCGGCATCACCGTTCAGGACCGATAACTGGCCGAAACCCTGACGAATGAATCAGTCTTCAGGGCCGTACTGATGCATTTAATTTTAAACGGACACTTAACAAACAACACACAAACTATGACAGGCAGGCTAATTTTCTCCTCTGCTTTCATCCTGATGATTTTTCAAAGGTGCAGATCTTCACTCCGAAACATCGATTCGGCTGACGTCACCTTTACTCTCGCCAATACAGGCAAATATGCCGGAGAGGGTTAAAAATAATTTTGTGGAATTCTTTTAAAACTATCATCTTCTAAATAAGTTTAACACACACAAGGAAAGAAATTATGAAAACGTATCTGATTCTCGCTTTATTAAGCGTATTCACATTAACTGCATTTTCCCAAACTGTTGATACCCGCAGAAAGCTGGAAGTTAACGGCTCCGCGGAGGCGGAAGTAACCCCTGATATTATCTATCTCGGAATTTCTCTTAAAGAATATTTTAAGGACAACAACAATAAAAAGAAAGTTAGTATTGACGAGCTGGAAAGACAGCTTCAGGCAGCAGTATTGAGTGCCGGGGTTCCTAAAGAGAACTTTATGGTAAATAATGTATCCGGATACACCACCGTGCAGAAGAAAAAGAGTCCTGATTTTCTGGCTTCAAAGCAATATCGCATTAAAGTAACTGATCTGAATAAGTTCAACCAGATTATGGACGCGTTGGATGAGAAAGCGGTTCAGTATACTAATATTGAAAGTTATGACTACTCAAAGATTGAATCTTTAAAGAAAGAGCTTAAGATCAAGGCTTTGCAGGCTGCGAAAGATAAAGCTGCTTATCTTGCAGCAGCACTCGATGATAAAGTGGGCGATGCGTTGGAAGTGCAGGAGATCAATAATGAATCATACCCTCAGCCGATGTACCGTGCGAATGTGATGATGGCAAAAACGTCATTAGAATCAGCAGATGCATCGTCTCCTGAAATAGATTTTAAAAAGATAAAGCTGAACTACCAGATGCGGGTAGTGTTTGAACTTAAATAGTTGAACGTTGCAGGTTTATGAGTTGAAAGAGGTGAATGCCCACAGCTTTCAGCTCACAAATCTCGACAGCATATCCTCAAGCTCCTGCAGGTCAAATGGCTTTGCAAGCCAGGCATCGGCACCAGCTTCTTCTGCCAGTTTCTGAATATCACTGTTTGCGGAGAAATAAATTACCGGGATATTCCGGAAATCTTCGTTATTTTTCAGTGCCTGGGTGGCTTTAATCCCCCCCTGATCAGGTATCCAGTTGTCCATAAGGATTAAATCAGGAAGACACTCATTCATAGTTTCGGTTATGTTGTTACAATGAGTACGTGTATGTACAATCCATCCTTTTTCACTTAAAAGATAAGTAAGAATTTCCAATATATCTGCATCGTCATCAAAAATCAATATCCGCTTCATCCTAGATAAAGCTATTACAAATATATTAATTGTGCAATATGTTAATTATTAATATAATCAAAGGGGATAACATTATCAATCGGCTAAACCGCATGAACATCCATCCTGAAGGTCCTGAAAGGGTATTCTCAGATATTATTGATGTAAACAACTAAATCCGGTATCGCAGAGAAATAGAATTTCCTATAGCCTGTACCAGCTCTTTTACAATAGGGTTATTATTCCCCTTCTGTATCCAATCTCCTTTGTCGCATTTGCAAAGAGTAACGGTCGTACCCTGCAGCAATATCTGAGACTCTACCATACGGTCAACCTGCTGTAGTTTAATTAACTGAAAATAAAAACTTGACCCGGCCAAATCAATAGTAAATAATTGTCCCATAGGATTATTAAGTTAAGAGCACTACACTATTTTATTTAAGCACCCGATCAGGAGCGGCGCTTTACTTTTAAGTAATTAAATAACAAATACTACCTGAAGCTTGTTTTAAAAGAGCAGGCAATAAGGTATTTTTTTACTTGCAGGAAAAAGATATTAACCCTCGTACCTTGAAAGCGGACGGAAATACCCCCTTATTTTCCGGTAAAGAACTGATTCATGAAAAGCAACTGGTATTTAACAGAATTTTTCCAGTAAGTCCAATTATGAACACCAGGCCGTGTAACATAATCATGAGGAATATTCCGTTCAAGCAACTTTGCATGAAGGCGTTCATTAACTTTGTAGAAAAAATCTTCAGAGCCGCAGTCTATAATCAGGGAAATCGATCCCGGAGTTAGCAGGTGAACCATATTAATTACGGTATTCTGCTCCCATCTTTCCGGATATTGGGCATAGGTTCCGAGTCTGAGCGCAATATCCCAGTTGTTAGGAAAAGGCCGGAAATCTATTCCGCCGCTCATACTGCCTGCTGCCCCATAGACATCCTGATGCTTAAAAGCAAGATATAAGGCGCCATGGCCTCCCATACTCAGGCCTGTAATGGCCCTGCCATTACGGTTCTTTATAGTTTTATAGTTTTTGTCTACCCATTTGATCAATTCATCGGAAACATAAGTTTCATATTTCCATTTGGGATCGGCGGGGCTATCAAAGTACCAGCTTCCGTAGCCTCCATCAGGGCAAACAATGATCATATGATAATTATCGGCTGCCTGACTTATATAAGGAACATTGTTGGGCCAGTCGCGGTAGCTGCCGCTATAGCCATGAAGAAGATACACTACGGGAAATTCTTTTCCTTCACGGTAGTTATCAGGAGTAACAACAACGGCTTTAATTTTTTTATTCATAGCAGAGCTATAGGTTTCTACTGTATCGACCTTTGCAGCGAAAGCAGACTGAAACAGCAAAAGTGCAGCAACAATGCCAAATGATTTAATAATCCCCTTCATTATGATATAATTAACAAGCGGTAAATTTAGGGCTTATTTATCTAAGTTTGAATTTATACAGCCCTGATATTATTCTAAGTACAGCAAACCAAAGAATTGTGGCAAATGAAAATCGGGCTGTTCTGCTTCAACAGCA